>JBBKVU010000347.1:0-11895 GCA_037968595.1 Comamonas sp. | reverse complement strand
CCTGGCCGGCGCGCCGCGCGACACCCTTGTTCCTGCCCTCTGATCGAACTCCACCATGCCTCACGTCACCTTCATTGAATACAACGGCTCCCGGCACACGGTCGAGGCGACCCCGGGGCAAAGCCTCATGCGCGCGGCGGTCGCCCACAGCGTTCCCGGCATAGACGCCGAATGCGGCGGCGCCTGCGCCTGCGCGACCTGCCATGTCTATGTCACCGACGACTGGCAGGCGCTGGTCGGCCAGGCGCAAGGCAACGAGCGCGAAATGCTGGACTTCGCCAATGAAGTCCGGCGCAACTCCCGCCTCGCCTGCCAGATCACCGTGGCCGCGGAAATGGACGGGCTCACGGTGCATATGCCGCAGTCGCAAAGCTGAATTTCAAGGCAGCTCGCAAGCGTCTGCCGCCCCTATTTCCTGCTCCCGCAGTTGCCGCTTTTTCAGCCGAAAAAGCGGCGGATTTACTACGACCATTTATAGTGTACACACTATAAATATCCAAACAATCCGCAATTCGGCGCAACGCACCATCAGCGCCATCACAATCACCAGGAAAGGGATTTCAGCGCACTAATACTGACGATATCGGGAATTCATACAGCTTGAATCCTGGGGAAAGTACCCACGGAAAATTCAAGACTGATTCGTAATATTAGAGTTTTGTCACTCTATTTATGCAGTTGACAGAGAGGCCAGCGCAAGCGGCAAAAAAGGTCCGCAAAAGTGGCCCGGTATTTGCATGAGAGACCCCGCGGAGGCTGCCATCCCCCACTTCAACCGGCAGCAACAAAGGAGCGAATATGTCTGTTCAAAGCAGCGCGGCGGAATTGACCGGCGGCGCGCGAGATGAGTTGCAGGATGCGTACCGCAAAGTCACCTGGCGTCTGGTGCCGTTCTTCTGTCTTTGCTATCTGGCCGCCTATCTGGACCGCATCAATGTGGGCCTGGCCAAGCTGCAGATGCTCAGCGACCTGGGCTTCAGCGAAGCCGTCTATGGCCTGGGCGCGGGGCTGTTCTTCATCGGCTACATCCTCTTCGAGGTGCCGAGCAACCTGGTGCTGGCAAAGATGGGCGCGCGGCTGTGGATTGCCCGCATCATGATCACCTGGGGGCTGATTTCGGGCGCCACCTACCTGGTGACCACGCCCACGCAGTTCTATGTGCTGCGCTTTCTGCTGGGCGTGGCCGAGGCCGGGTTCTTTCCCGGCGTGATGCTCTATCTGACCTACTGGTATCCCACGCACCAGCGCAGCCGGATCATGGCCATGTTCCTGATGGGACTGCCCATGGCCAGCCTGATCGGCGGGCCGCTGTCGGGCTGGATCATGACGGCTTTTGCCGGCACCCTGGGCTATGCGGGCTGGCAATGGCTGTTCGTGCTGGAAGCCATTCCCTCGGTGCTGCTGGGCGTTCTGTGCCTGACCTACCTGCCCAACCGCATAGAAGCCGCGAAATGGCTTTCGCCGCGCGAAAAGCTGCTGCTGCGCGACAGCCTAGACAACGACCAGCTGGCCGAATCCCACCATTCGCTTTGGGCCGCGCTGTCCAGCGGCCGCGTCTGGCTGCTGGGCCTGATCGACCTGTCGCTGATGATGTCGGTCTACGCGATCAGCTTCTGGCTGCCGACCATCATGCGCGATGCCGGCGTGCGCGACACCTTGCACATCGGCCTGCTGACGGCCATTCCCAATGCGCTGGCGATCCTCGCGCTGCTGATGAACGGCGCGAGTTCCGACCGGCTGCGCGAGCGCCGCTGGCACATCGTCGTGCCGGCCTTCATTGGCGCCACGGGCATGGCGCTGAGCACGCTGTTCAGCGACAACATCGCGCTGACGATCACCATGTTCGCGCTTGCCACCGCGGGCATCACGGCGACCTTTCCCGTGTTCTGGTGCCTGCCCACGACCTTTCTGACCGGCCCCGCGGCGGCGGCCGGCATTGCCTTGATCGCCTCCATCGCCAGCTTCGGCGGCTTTGCCGCGACCTACATCCTGGGATGGCTCAGGGATGTGACCCATGGCTCGAGTACCGGCATCCTGCTTTTCGCAGGCTGTCTTCTGGTGGGATGCGCGCTGACCCTGGCGCTCCCGAAACATGTCGTCAATCGATAGCCTCTTTCAGAAAGACTTCTGATCATGCATTGCGCAATTCCAGGCCTTACCGGCGCCCTCGTCGCCTCCTTGCTGCTGTGCACCAGCGCCAGCGCGGCGACATGGAGCGACAACTCCGTCGGGCTGCGTTACGGCAGCGGCTTCTCCGAAGCCGGCGTCGGTGACGCCATCCACAAGACCATCTACAACTTCTCGCACGCAAGCGGCGACCGGCTGGGCGGCAACTTCTTCACCGTCGACGTCTACAAGTCGGGCGGCAACGACCCCGCGGCCAACAGCGCCAGCGGGGCGCAGGAGATCTACGGCTTCTACCAGCGCACTTTTTCCCTGGCGGCGCTGACCGAGCACACCGGCGGCTACGGCCCGGTCAAGGACATCTCGCTGCTGCTGCGCGCCGACATGGGCAGCAAGAACACCGCGTTCGCGCCGCGCCCGCGCAAGTACCGCCTGGGCCTGGTCACGGCCCTGCCGGTCAACGCCGGGTTCTGGGACCTGGGACTTTCCGCCTACAAGGAGTCGAACCACAACGGCATCGTCGGCCGCGAAGTGCGCTTCGACCTGACCTGGTCGCTGACATCGGCCTGGAGCATTCCGGCCGGCCCGGGCGCATTTGGCGGCTTTCTCAGCGTCACCGGCCCCAAGGGCCGCGACGGCTTCGGCAACCAGACGCGCACCGAAACCCTGCTGCGCGTGAACTATCTGTTCGATGTGGGCCGCGGCTTCAAGGCCGGCGTCGCCTACGAGTACTGGCGCAACATGTACGGCAACGACGAACGCCTGGACGCCACGCGGGGCTCCAAGGGCCGCTTGCCCATGCTCGTGGTCGAGCAGCATTTCTGAAATCCCGCGGCGATTCCACAAGACCTCTTCAAGGACGAATCATGGCTTCCAATATTGAATCAATGCCCGCGCAGGACATGTCGCTGCATGCGCTCGCGGCCGCGCATGCCAACGCCGCCGAACACGACGACTATGCGCGCACCCGCGTTCCCGAGCACGCCAAGCGCGGCGCCGGCGCGGTGCTCAGCGTGCTGGTCGGCTTCGTCACCGCCTTCTTCTTCGTTCTGGTCGGCGGCCTGTTCCTCAACAAGGCCGGCGCGGTCTCGACCTGGATCGCGCTGGCGATCTCGTTCGTGCTGCTGATCGTGCTCACACTGATTGTTTCCGGCACGGCCGCCCGCGAAGGCCTCACCGCCGAGCTGCTCACGCGCGGCACGGGCTTCGGCGCCGTGGGCTCGGTGCTGACGACGCTGATCTACGCCGGCACCTTCGTGATCTACGCCGGCACCGAAGGCCAGATCCTGGCGCGCTCCATCGACCAGATCTGGGACCTGCCCGACAAGGTCTGGTATGTGTTTGTCGCGCTGATCTTCCTGCCCATGGCTTGGAACGGCATACGCTCCATGACCAGGATACTGACCTGGACCGTGCCGGTCTACCTGGTGCTGCTGGTCTGGGCCATAGTCAACGCTTGGAACACCAACGGCGGCATGCCCAGCGGCATGTTCAGCGCCATGCCCGAAGGCGCGGTCGGCGGCGCGCTGGGCGTGATCGCCATCATGTCGGCGCTCTCGGGCACCGTGGGCATCAACCCGTTCGAGGCCGCCGACTACAACCGCTTCATCCGCGCCAGCGAATTCCGGCGCAAGGCGCTGATCAGCGTGGTGCTGCCGTACGCACTGCTGTTCTTCGGCGCGATGCCGCTGGGCATGTACTTCACGCTGATCACCAAGAGCGCTGACCCCTCGATCTACTTCATCGGCCTGATCGGCCTGTTGCCCGGCGTGGCGCTGGCCTGGGTGTCGCAGATTCGCGTGAACCTGACCAACATCCATGTGAGCTCGGTGGCCTTCGCCTCGGGCTCGGAGATCGTCGGTGCCAAATGGCTGGGCCGGCGTTTCTGGGTGCTGGCCGTGACCGCCATCACCATCGCGCTGATGTGGTTCGACGTGCTCGGCAACCTCTACGTGTTCCTGCAATGGACCGGCATCTTCCTGCTGTCCTGGGTGGCCTGCGTGGTTGCCGACATCACCGTGGTGCGCGGCTGGCTCAAGATCGTCACCGGGCCCATCGAATACCGCAACAGCCATATCCGCCGCTACAACCCGGTGGGCATCTGCGCGCTGCTTGCCGGCAACCTCACGGCCTCGCTGATCTGGATCTATTCCAGCGACCCGGTCTGGAACGGGTTGTCGGCCTATGTGGGCTTCGCCGTGGCCTTTGTGCTGCATGTGGCGCTGGCTATACTGACCAAAGGCCGTACCTACTTTTCCGACCCCGGCGACCCGCGCCTGGCCGTGAACCGTGGCGCCGCAGCCAACGGCGTGGAGCAAACCTATGCATGACTCCCAGCTCGATCCCGTGATCAAGGCACGCTTCACGGCCTTGAAAGGGGGGCGCGAATTCGCGTTCACCCGCATCGATCCCGCGCGCACCGCCCACCTGGTCGTCGACATGCAAAACGGCTTTGTCGAAGCCGGCGCCCTGCTCGAAGTACCGCAGGCGCGCAATGTCGTGGCCAACATCAACGCCGTGAGCCAGGCGCTGCGCGCCCAGGGCGGCGTCAATCTGTTCCTGCGCTTCAGCACGCGCACCACGGGCGACTGGTCGGTCTACTTCGAGCAGTTCATGGACCCGGCCGCGGGCCGCGCCGAAGTCGGCGACTTCCAGCCCGGCACCCATGGCCATGCGCTCTATGCGCAGCTCGATGTCCAGGCCTGCGACCTGACCGTCGACAAGTACCGCTTCAGCGCGTTCACCCCGGGCTCGTCGAACGCGCTGGCGCTGCTGCAGGCGCGGGACATCGACACCGTGATCATTTCGGGCACGCTCACCGACTGCTGCTGCGAAGCCACGGCGCGCGATGCCCAGCAGCTGGGCTTTCGCGTGGTCTTCCTGAGCGACGCCAACGCCGCCCTGACCGACGCCGAACACAATGCGGCGCTCAACGCGCTTGCGGCCTGGTACGCCGATATCCGCACGGCCGCGCAGGCCATCGAACTGCTGCGCGCGGCAATGCCTGCGCCGGTAGCGGCCTGATTCGCTGCGCAAGGCCTTTGGGGGTGGGAAAATGCAGGCTTCAGGGCCGGTCTTCCCGCCGCCCACCCCGCTCACTTTTACCCACCATGTCATCCCCCAAGATGACTCTCAAGGAAAAACACCATGAAATCACGCGCCGCCGTTGCCTTTGCCGCGGGTCAACCATTGCAGATCGTCGAAATCGATGTCGAGCCGCCGCGCAAGGGCGAAGTCCTGGTGCGCATCACCCACACCGGCGTGTGCCACACCGATGCGTTCACGCTGTCGGGCGATGACCCCGAAGGCATCTTCCCCGCGGTGCTGGGCCATGAAGGCGCGGGCATCGTCGTCGAAGTCGGCGAAGGCGTGACCAGCGTCAAGCCCGGCGACCATGTGATTCCGCTGTACACCGCCGAATGCAAGGAATGCCTGTTCTGCAAGTCGGGCAAGACCAACCTGTGCGTGGCCGTGCGCGCCACCCAGGGCAAGGGCCTGATGCCCGACGGCACGACGCGCTTCTCCTACGAAGGCAAGCCCATCTACCACTACATGGGCTGCTCGACGTTCAGCGAGTACACCGTGGTCGCCGAAGTCTCGCTGGCCAAGGTCAACCCCGATGCCAATCCCGAGCAGGTCTGCCTGCTGGGCTGCGGCGTGACCACCGGCCTGGGCGCGGTGAAGAACACCGCCAAGGTCCAGCCCGGCGACAGCGTTGCCGTGTTCGGCCTGGGCGGCATAGGCCTGGCCGTGCTGCAGGGCGCAAAGCTGGCCCAGGCCGGGCGCATCATCGCCATCGACACCAACCCCTCGAAGTTCGAGCTGGCGCGCACCTTCGGCGCGACCGACTGCGTCAACCCCAAGGACTTCGACAAGCCGATCCAGCAGGTCATCGTTGAAATGACAGGCTGGGGCGTGGACCACTCGTTCGAGTGCATAGGCAACGTCAACGTGATGCGCGCGGCGCTCGAATGCGCGCACCGCGGCTGGGGCCAGTCGGTGATCATCGGCGGCGCCGGGGCGGGCCAGGAAATCTCCACCCGTCCCTTCCAGCTGGTCACCGGCCGGCGCTGGCTGGGCACGGCCTTCGGCGGCGTCAAGGGCCGTTCGGAACTGCCGGGCATGGTCGAGGAAGCGATGCGCGGCGACATCCAGCTCGAGCCTTTCGTCACCCACACCATGCCGCTGACCGAGATCAACGAAGCCTTCGACCTGATGCACGAAGGCAAGTCGATTCGTTCCGTGGTGAACTTCGCCTGAAGGCAGCCGGGGCTGCGGGCCCTGTGCGCCCGCACCGCCCCGGCCGCGTGAAAAGCGCAGATCCCGTCCCGCCGGGACTGCGCGCCGCCGGCCACACCGGCGCGTGAAATGGCGCAGGCATGCCGCCTGCCATCTCCCCCGAAGCGTTGCGCACTAGGTGAAACCCTGGTGCGACATGCTGGTTGCTTGCCTAGAATGTACCAGTTGGTACAGAAAGGTCCTTATGCAACCCAGCGTTTTTTCCGCCGCCATGCTGGCGGTAGTTTGCGGCGCCGCTCCCGCCCAGGCGCAAACGGCTTTTCCAAGCAAGCCGATCAAGTTTGTGATTCCGCAGGCGGGAGGGTCGGCCAATGACGTGCTGGCGCGCACGCTCGCGGAGTCCGTCTCCAAGCTGCTGCACAAGCCGGTGGTGATTGAAAACAAGCCCGGAGCCAACGGCATCCTCGGTCTGTCCTACCTGGTCAGCCAGCCTGCCGACGGCTACACCTGGTTCATGGCCGGCTTTTCCAATCTCGCCTGGAACCCGCTGCTCTACAAGAACATCAGCTACCGCAACGCAGACCTCGAAGGCGTGGCGATTTTCGCGGACACCCCGTTTGTCAGCGTCACCTCGCCGTCCCTGGGCGTGAAGGACTTCAAGGCCTTCGAGGCCCTGGTCAAAAGCGCACCCAATAAATACACCTATGCCTCGGCTGGCATAGGCAATTCAACGCATCTGTCCACCGAGCTGGTGAAGCAAAAGACCGGCCTGCAATTGCAGCACTCGCCGTTCAACGGCGCGGGCGCCAGTGTCAGCGTGATGAATGGCGACACGCCGTTCATGACGATCCCGCCGGGCGGCATCATGTCGCTGATCAAGTCACAAAAGCTCGTGCCCCTGGCCGTCACGGGCAGCGCGCGCCTGGCCGCCTTGCCCGATGTGCCGACGTACAAGGAACTGGGCTATGACATCAATGTGCCAGGCTGGTACTCGGTGGTGGTGCGCAAGGGCGTGCCTAGGGACGTCATCACCAAGGTCAATGCGGCCATCAACGAAGCGCTCAAGGACCCCGAGATGACCAAGCGCCTCGAAGCCCAGTCGCTGCAGGCCGTGGTCAGCAAGCCCGAGGACGTGATGCTTCAGGCCGAAAAGATCTCCGCCGAATGGGCGCCCATCATCAGCAAACTCGGAATTCAACAGTGATGTACCAATTGACCACCGCCACGCGCGACATCCGCCTGCAGTCCATGCACCAGGCCATGGACCAGACTGGTGCCGACGCGATTGTCTTCTCCAGCGCCGACTTCATCCAGTTCGCCACCAATTTCGCCGTCGATGTACTGCCCTGGGAGCGGCCCATCTTCGCCATCGTCACGCGCGACGGCACGATGAACGCGGTTTTCAACGAGCTGTCCACCAACCACCTCAAGTTCAGCCATTCCAAGGGCAGGCTGTGGCTGAGCGAGGACCAGATCCACACCTACTCGGAGCATCCGCGGGTGACGAACATCATCGCCACCAAGCAGGAGCTGCCAAAGCTGCTGGCCTCGGTACTCGAACGCCTGGGACTCGCGGGGAAAAAGCTGATCTGCGATGCACCGTCTCCCGTGCTCATGGCTGCCGTGCAGGCATTGCCCGGGACCGTGGCCAGCGGTGAACTGCCGCTGCTGCGTTCGCTGCGCTGGGTCAAGACCGCGGAGGAACTGCACATCATGCGCTCGCTGGCGAAACTCACCGACTGGGCGCAGGAACGCTTCAAGGAGCTGTACCGGCCCGGCCTCAAGACCCAGGTGCTCGACTACCAGGTGGCGGCGCTGATTGCCGAAGAAGCCGCGCAACGATTTCCCGGAGAGAGCTTTGACCTGATGCGCTGCTGGACCCTGAGCGGCCCGGCTTCGGCCTCGCCCCACGGCGACGGTGCGAACGCGGGCGCCATCATCCGCAAGGGCGACAACATCGTCAATTTCGTTCTGCCGCGCCTCAATGGCTACTACGTGGAAAACGAGCGCACCTGGTTTGTCGGCCCGCCCAGCGACATGCAAAAACGCTGTTTCGAGACCGCGCGCGCGGCCACCGCTGCGGGCGTGGCAGCGGCCCGCACCGGCAATCGCGTGTGCGACATCGATGCCGCGGCATTTGCCGTGATCCGCAAGGCCGGTCTGGACGAGTATGTCTTCCACCGCACCGGACATGGCGTGGGACTGATGCTGCACGAATACCCGGAAGACATGGCGTTCAGCACGCGGGCGCTGCTGGCCAACGAAGTCTATTCCTGCGAGCCGGGCCTGTATGTCCATGGACTGGGCGGTTTCCGTATCGACGACACCGTGGTCGTCGGCGATACGCCCGAGGTGCTGGTCAGCACGCCGTCCAACATCGAATGGATCACGCTGGACGTGTGATCGCGCGCGGCGGGCTCCGGCGGCCACCGGCCGCATGCCCGCGCGCGGGCTTCAATGCGCAATCGATTCCTGCAGCATGTTGTCCATATATTTGCAAGCCTCCATGAGCGCCTGCGCGTCATTCGTCATGAAATAATCAAGCAGTATTCCGCGAATGAATGCCACCTTGATGCGCGCCAGCGTGCTGGATACATTCCTGCTTTGCGGATATTGCCGGTCAATTCCCTGGCTGATGGATGCAATCCAATCGTCAATATATGAATCCCTGAAAGCCGAAAACCCCTCAGGATTTTTCAACGCTTTCAGGTAAATTTCCAGAACAATATTGAAAACCTTCTTGTATTCCTGGGTGATGAAAGTATTCACATAAGGCGAAACGCTCAAGGGGTATTTATTCTCCTCGTGCAGATGCCGTATGCGCAGAATTTCCTTTTTTCTTATTTCATTGACCAAGGCTTCCCAAAAACCATCCGACCCACCAAAGTGGTAATTGACCATTCTATGGCTGGTGCCCACATTTTTGGCGATATCCCGAATGGAATCGGAAAGATCGCCTTTTTCAAGAATGTAATCGGCAGCAGCACTGATAATGGTTTCTTTGGAATTCATGGGAATATTCGCACAATCGCTCACTCCAGACGGAATGCAACGCGCCATTGTACTGAGGTTCATTACCTTGGCGCCGCCAAAATCGCGGCGGGCCAATGGCCGGCGCAGGCCCGCAGATGCCTGGCACCGGCCCGAGGATTCAGCAAGGCTGGCCTCCAGACCTTGCTAAATCCACTTGCCAGAGCAGGTTCAGAACTTGCCCCGCAGCGTCAGCATGGCATTGCGCGGCAGGCCTTGCATATTGCCCGAGAACACCGTGCCCACGGTCTGGTAGTAGCGCTTGTCGAGCACGTTGTTCACGTTGAGCCCCAGGCTCCAGTTGGGATCTATGCGGTATTGCAGCATCAGATCCCAGATGGCATGGCCGGGCTGGGTGAAGTCATAGGGCTGGGAGGCGCCGTTCGTGCCGGTCACCGTGCCCGAGACAAACTGAGCGCTCTGCACGCGGGCGCTGCCGCCCAGGCGCCAGCGCGACCACTCGCCGGGCAGCGTGTAGACCGTCGACAGCTTGAGCAGGTGGCGCGGCGTGATGCTGCTGTAGATCGCGTTCTCGGTCTTGTCCCGGGTCTTGTTGAAGGTGTAGCCGGCCGCGACCTGCCAGCCTGCGGCGAGCTGGCCGCCGACTTCGACGTCGAAGCCCTGGCTAGTGACCTTGCCCTGGGGCAGATAGCAGCAGCTCGCGCCCCAGAGGCTGTAGTCTTCCGCGTAGCGTTCATCGAGCACGGCCGTGCCCGTGCGTTCGACGTTGAACATGCTGAACGTCGCATTCAGCTTGCCGTCCATCAGTTCGCCCTTGAGCCCGGCCTCGTAGCTCTTGCCCTTG
Source organism: Comamonas sp. (assembly GCA_037968595.1). Classification (GTDB taxonomy): domain Bacteria; phylum Pseudomonadota; class Gammaproteobacteria; order Burkholderiales; family Burkholderiaceae_C; genus Comamonas. Next base: position 1,697 of record JBBKVU010000347.1, on the reverse strand, counting down.
ATGGGCGCCAGCGGCGCGCCGGGCTGCGGGCCCGACATCATCAGCGCCTGCGGTTTGAAGATCGATGAGTAGCTGGCATAGGCCGACCATTGCGGCGTGAGGTCGTAGATCACGCCGCCATAGGGCGTGACCTTGGCCTTTTCCTCGAACGACTTGGCCGACCAGGGGCGCGTGCTGCCCGCGGCGTCGAGGATGTCGGACATGGTCTGGGTGAACTTGTAGCGGCTCACGCGTGCGCCGGCGATCACATGCAGGCGGTCGCTGGGGTTCAGGCGCAGCACGCCATAGCCGCCCACCTGCTCCTGGCCCCAGGGCTCGTAGCGCTCGCTCAGGTTCAGATTGAACTGGTCGAACTGCGGCGTCCAGGGCCGCATGTCGAACACATTGGCGCCCACGGTGCCGCTGTCGGCAAAGCTCAGGTTCTGCCAATGGCTGCGCACGCGCTGCCAGTCCAGGCCCAGCAGCAACTCATGCGTGCGGCCCAGCGCCGTGAACGGGCCGCTGAGGTTGAAGTCGACGATGTCCTGGGTGTTCGACGAGTCCAGCAGACCGCCACGCCAGACCGGGCCGGCGAGCGTCTGCGGATCAACCGGTCCCGACAGCGTGCTCCAGTGGCGGTTCTGTTCGGTCTGCGCATGCGAGGCATTGAATTTGAGCTGCCAATGGTTGTCGAAGCGGTGGGCGAGCTGGGCGAACACTTCCTGGTTCTTGTAATGGAAGAACGACCAGTCATTGGAGAACACCGTATGGGCGGGCAGGCCCAGGTCGCGGCCGTCGGTGAAGCGCGGCAGGCCTGCGTAGTCGCCGGTCTGCTTGACCTTGCCATACGACGCGCCCACGGTCAGCAGCGTGCTGGGCGTGAGATCGGCCTCGAGCACGCCGTACAGCGATGGCTTTTCCTGGCTCACGTAATCGAAATAGGAGTTGCCGTCCTGGTAGGCCAGCACCGCGCGCCCGCGCACGCTGCGCTCGGCGTTCAGCGGTCCGGTCACATCGATTTCGGTGCGGCGCTGGTCCCAGCTGCCGGCCGACAGCGACACATCGACCTGGGCCTGGGCCAGCGGCTTCTTGCGCACCAGGTTGATGATGCCGCCCGGATCGCCCACGCCGCCAAGCAGGCCCGAGGCGCCGCGCATGACTTCGACGCGGTCATAGAAAGCCATGTCCTGCTGGGGCTGGTAGGTGTAGGCGCCCAGCGCCAGCGGCGCGCCGCCGTCGACCTGCATGCTGGTGACCTGGAAGCCGCGCGAGAAATAGCGGCCCGAATTGTCGGCAACGATCACGCCGGGCGTGAGCGCCAGCGCCTGCTCCACGTCGACTACTTTCTTGTCGTCCATCAACTGGCGCGTGATCACCGACACCGACTGCGGAATCTCGCGAAACGACTGGTCGGTCTTGGAGGCGATGCTGGTGATCTGGTTGGTGTACGAGCCCGTGCCTTCGGTCGTGCCGTTGGCGTCACGCCGGGCCTGCACGCGGATTTCGGCCAGCGAGCGCACGGCCGCGGGCGTGGCGCCCGCGGCCTGCGCGACCGGAGTCTGGCGCTGGAACACATAGACGCCATTGGGCTGCTGCACGGCGCGCACGCCCGTGCCCTGCAACAGCGCGTCCAGCCCGCTGCGCACGCTGTGGCTGCCCTGCAGACCTGCGCTCTTGAGCCCGGCCACGGTTTCGGGCGCGAACGCCAGCACCAGGCC
>JBBKVU010000346.1:0-5150 GCA_037968595.1 Comamonas sp. | reverse complement strand
CATCGGCAGGGCCAGGGCTGGCAGTTGAGCGGCGCAACAAAACGCTTCGTACCCCTCGCCAGCGCGGCCGACGGTTTTCTGGTCTACGCGCTGCACCAGGGCACCCCCGCTTTGTTCTGGATCGCTGCCAATGCCCCGGGGCCGAAAGTGCAGAGCACGCGCACCGTGGACGGCACGGACTTTGGCGAGCTGGACTTCGCCGGGCTCACGCTGCCTGCAGACGCGCTCATTGCACAGGGCCCGGCCGTGCAGGCGGCCGTGGCGCAAGCGATCGAAGTCGCGCGGCTGGCATCGGCCTTCGAACTCGTGGGCGTCGCCGAGCGTGCGCTCGCCGACACGGTGGCGTACACCTCGCAGCGCATCCAGTTCGGCAAGCCCATCGCATCGTTTCAGGTATTGCAGCACCGCATGGTGGACATGTGGATACAGTGCAAACTCGCGCGCGCATCGGCAGAAAATGCATTGCTGGACTGCCATGAGGCCAAGGACCCGGCGCAGCGCATCCAGTCGCTGCGCGCTGCGCGTGCGCGTGCCGGCAGTGCCGCGCTGATGGTCGGAAAGGCCGCCATCCATCTGCATGGTGGCATGGGCATTGCCGATGAAACCGACATTGGCCTGTGCCTCAAGCGTGCACTCACGCTCTCTGCATGGTTAGGCAATCCGCTGTGGCAACGCGGCCAGTTTCTGCAGGAGATGCAGAAAACGGGTCGCGTCACCCAGGCCGGCGACAGCACTGCCGAAGAGCTTTCGGACGGTGCAGACGTTGGCGAACTCCCCGACCACGAGTTCCGTCGTGTGCTGGCAGGCTGGATCGCTGCCAACTATCCGCCCAAGAAGCGCTTCATGAAAAAGCGCGCCTACTATGCCGACATCTCGGACTGGTACCAATCGCTGTCCAAGAAGGGGTGGCTCGCGCCCTCCTGGCCCAAGTCGCACGGCGGCATGGGCCTGTCGCCCACCAAGCAGGTGATCTACGCGGAAGAGATGGCGCGCCATGGATGCGCGCGCATCCCCGACCACGGCCTGGCCATCGGCAAGCTGCTGCTCATGCACGGCACGCCCGAGCAGATCGGCCATCACCTGCCACGCGTGCTCAGCGGCGAGGTCATGTGGTGCCAGGGCTACTCCGAGCCCAATGCGGGCTCCGACCTCGCCAACCTGCGCACGCGGGCCGACCGCGACGGCGACGACCTGATCGTGAACGGCCAGAAGATCTGGACCACGCTGGGCCCCGGCGCCGACTGGATGTTCGCGCTGGTGCGCACCAGCAAGATCGAAGGCGCGAAGCAACGCGGCATCACCTTCCTGCTGATCGACCTCAAGACGCCCGGCGTGAGGGTGCGCCCCATCGTCAACCTCAAGGGTGAAGGCGAGTTCAGCGAAGTCTTCTTCGACGACGTGCGCGTACCCGTGACCAACGTGGTTGGCCGCATCGATGACGGCTGGAACGTCGCCAACTCCTTCCTGCGCGAGGAGCGCATCTTCTTCGGCACGCCGCGCCAGTGCGAAGGTGCATTGGCCCAACTCGACCGCCTTGCACATGCCACGCATGCGCTGGACCACGCCGACTTCCGCGACCGCTATGCACAGCTGGTGCTGGATGTGCGAGACCTGAAGGCCGCCTTCGAGCTCTTCATGGGTCTGCTGAGCGGCGGCGAAGAGCTCGGTCCCGACGTTTCCTATCTCAAGGTCTGGGGCACCGAAACCTACCAGCGCATCGCCGACGAACTCGTGCAGCTCGCGGGTGACCAGGGCGCGCAGATGGACGACGTGGTGATCGACGGCATGGCGATCGACGTGATGGGTCAGTACCTGGACTCCCGCATGCCCGCGATCTTCGGCGGCTCCAACGAGATCCAGCGAAACATCCTGGCCAAGCAGATCCTGGCGCTGCCTTCGGGCAACCCCAAGACCTGAGCGTCGGCGACACACACGCCTGGCGCCCCTCTTACTCAACACAAAAGACATCGGAGACAGACATGACGAGCAAGGCGACTTCCACGACCGGCCTGCGTGCAGGCCTCGCGGCCATGGCGCTGGCCCTGACCGCCGGCGCGGTCCAGGCCCAAATTTCGGACGATGTGGTTCGCATCGGCATCATGAACGACATGAGCGGTCCCTACTCGGGCAACGGTGGACCCGGCTCGGTCCTGGCGGCACGCATGGCGATCGAGGACTTCGGCGGTAAAGTGCACGGCAAGGCCATCGAACTGGTCACGGCTGACGACCAGAACAAGCCCGACGTCGGCCTGAGCGCCGCACGCAAATGGCTCGATACCGAGAAGATCGACACCATCGTGGGCGGCTCTGCCACGTCCATCGCCTTCGGCGTGCAGACTCTGATGAAGGAGAAGCAGAAGCCCTATCTGCTCGCAGGCACGATCTCGTCCGACTTCACCGGAAAAGCCTGCTCGCCGATGAGCATGCAGTTCCTGAACGACAGCTACGCCCTGCCCAAGGCCGGCGTGCAACTGCTGATCGACAAGGGCATCAAGGACTTCTACTTCATTACCGTCGATTACGCCTTCGGCGCCGCGCTGCAGGCCGAGGCCGCGCGTTTCATCCAGGCCGCGGGCGGCCGCGTGGTGGGCTCGGTCAAGCACCCGCTGGGTGCGACCGACTATTCGTCCTATCTGTTGCAGGCGCAGTCGAGCGGCGCCAAGGCGATCGTGATCCTGAACGCGGGCCTGGACCTGTCCAACGCGCTCAAGCAGGCTGCTGAATTTCGCATCACGCGGAGCGGCCAGACCCTCAGCGTGTTCGGCATGACCATCAACAGCGTGACGGCCATGGGCCTGGGCGTGGCGCAAGGCCTGAACATCACCCTGCCCTTCTACTGGGACCAGAACGAGGCTACGCGCGTATGGAGCCAGCGCTTCATGGAACGCAGCAGCGGCGGCGCGGTGCCGACCTACATCCAGGCCAGCGTGTACAGCGCCGTCAACCACTACCTGAAGGCCGTGAAGGAAGCCGGCACCGACGACGGCCCCAAGGTCGTGGCCCGGATGAAGGCCGCGCGCGTCAACGACTTCATGACGCAGAACGCGCCCATCCGTGAAGACGGCCAGGTCATGCGCGCGGTCTATCCCGTGGAGGTCAAGACGCCGGCCGAGTCCAAGGCCAAGTACGACTTCTACAAGGTCGGTCCCGCCATTCCCGCCGAACAAATCTTCCGCCCGCTGGCCGAAGGCGGCTGCGATTTCGTCAAGAAGTAATCCCATCAAAAGAGCCAGGAGACAGACATGAATCAACAGAGCACTTCCCAGCGCCGACCCACGGTGCATGCCGCGGTTGTGGCCCTAACTCTCGCAGCGGGCGCAGCGCATGCGCAGATTTCGGACGACGTGGTGCGCATCGGCGTCATGAACGACGTCAGCGGCCCATACTCAGGTGCGGGCGGATCGGGCTCGATCTTGGCCGCGCGCATGGCGATCGAGGACTTCGGCGGCAAGGTCAACGGCAAGGCCATCGAGCTTGTGTCGGCGGACGACCAGAACAAGCCCGATGTGGGCCTGGCCGCCGCGCGCAAATGGATCGATTCGGACAAGGTCGACACCATCGTGGGCGGCTCCGCATCGTCGATTGCGCTTGGCGTCCAAACCCTCATGAAAGAAAAGCAGAAGCCCTATCTGATCTCAGGGTCGATCTCCTCCGAGTTCACCGGCAAGTTCTGCTCGCCCATGAGCATTCAGTTTCTCAACGACAGCTACGCGCTGCCCAAGGCCGGTGTGCAACTGCTGGTCGACAAGGGCATCAAGGACTTCTTCTTCATCACGGTGGACTACGCCTTTGGCGCCGCCATGCAGAGTGAAGCCACGCGGTTCATCCAGGCTGCGGGCGGCCGCGTCGTCGGATCCGTGAAGCATCCGTTGGGCGCCGCCGACTATTCGTCCTACCTGCTGCAGGCGCAGTCGAGCGGTGCCAAAGGCATCGTGATCCTGAACGCGGGCCTGGACCTGTCCAACGCGCTCAAGCAGTCCGCGGAATTTCGGATCACACGCGGTGGCCAGACGCTGAGCGTCTTCGGCATGACGATCAACAGCGTGACGGCCATGGGCCTGGACGTGGCGCGAGGCCTGAACATCACGGTGCCGTTCTATTGGGACCAGAACGAGGCCACGCGCGCCTGGAGCAAGCGCTTCATGGCGCGCAGCGACGGCGGAGTGCCGCCCACTTACACCAACGCGGGCGTCTACAGTGCTGTGGCGCACTATCTCAAGGCGGTGAAGGAGACAGGCACCGACGCGGGGCCTGCGGTGATCGCCAAGATGAAGGCCACACGCGTGAGCGACTTCATGACGCTGAACGCTCCGATCCGCGAGGACGGCCAAGTCATGCGTATGGTCTATCCCGTGGAGATCAAGTCGTCCGCCGAGTCCAAATACAAGTACGACTTTTATAAGATCGGCACTCCGATCGCGGCAGAGCAGGTCTTTCGGCCGCTCGCCGATGGCGGCTGCGATTTCGTGATGAAGAAGTGACTCGCGCCGGACCCACCATGGCACGACTCTTCACTCTCTACACGTTGCGCGGCATGCGTGCACGCAACCGGGTGGTCATCCCACCGATGCAGCAGTCCAGTGGCGTGGACGGCATGGCCACCGACTGGCACCTGACCCATCTCGCACGTTTTGCGATGGGCGGCGCTGGGATCGTATTCGTCGAGTCCACGGCCGTGGAGGCGCGTGGACGCAACAACCACGGCGACATCGGCCTGTGGCAAGACGAACAGATCCCTCCCTTGGCACGCATCGCCGACGTACTGCGCCGAGACGGCGCGGTGCCTGCGATCCAGCTCGGCCACACCGGCCGCAAGGCCAGTACGCAGAAGTGGTGGGAAGGGAATGCGTCTTTGACCGCGGCCGATGCCGCGCGCGGTGAGCCGCCCTGGCAAGCGATAGGCCCCAGTCCTTTGCCCGTAGGACCCGCCTGGCCTACCCCGCAGGCGCCGGACGCGAACGAGGTCGACGCGCTGGTGCGAACCTGGGCCGACGCCGCACGACGCGCTCGGGAAGCCGGCTTCGAAGCGCTGGAGGTACACGGCGCCCACGGTTATCTGATCCATCAATTCCTCTCGCCTGTCGCCAACCAGCGCACGGATCGCTTCGGATTGAATCGCCAACAATTCGCGCTCGATGTCGCCGAGGCCG
>JBBKVU010000345.1:0-5867 GCA_037968595.1 Comamonas sp. | reverse complement strand
CTGCGCGGCCGCCGCTGCGCGCGCTGGCTCGGCCTGGGCATGCCGCTGCGCTGCCGCACTCTCCAGCCCCTCCACGCCATCGCTGCAGGCCTGCGCCGCGCTGCGCGCGCCGTCGCGCTCACGCTCCACGCCGATGATTGCGGTGCGCGCAGTCGCTGTTGCATCGCGCTGCCCTAGGTAGGCCCAGGCCAATACCGCATTGCCCGACACGCTGACCAGCAGCAGCACGGCCAGCAGTTGCCAAGCGTAGGCTTTGATTTGAGCGAACATCAGTTGTCCTCCGCCGCGAACAGCAGGTTGTCCGCGCCGCGCCGCGTCCAGCCTCGCCCGAATGAATCGAAGCTCTGCAGGGAGGCCCAGAATTTGAACCTGTATGCCATAAACCGCAGCAGCACGTCGTTATGACCGCCGATCCTTTCCATCCGGTCGAGTGCCGCCTGAGACAGGGGACCCCATGCCCCGTCATCGGCAGCGCCCACAGCGCGCTGCAAGATACGCACCGCATTGCCGCGGCCATGGTTTACGGCGGCGTCGAACAGCTGGAACTTGACCGCGCCGTGGGCCTGGCCGATCACATCCCAGAAGTCTCCTAGGTAGATCGCCTTGGCCTCATCCAAGGTCAGATTCTTGATGTCCAGATGCGGATAGCTCTTGGCGGCAATGCCGTACTTGGTGCCCTTGAGCTCGCCGCGGCCTTGCTTACCACCAGTCCAGTTACCGTCATCCTTCGGGTTGTCGGTGAACTTGCCTTCATGGCCGATCAGGCGCTCGAATGCTTTGTCGAATGTCATTGGTCTTCCTTTCGTCGCATCGGATGGGCTTGGCCATACCAGCGCACCACGTTGATCGCCAAACCAGCAAGCACGCAGCCGGCAAAGAGCACACCGCCTACAGTGGGCCAGGAGCCCCAGAGCGCCGGCTGCATGCCGCTGGCCAACGCGCCGGCCAGGAGCAGCGAATACTTGGCGCGCGCGGCGCGGTAGCGCCGGCAGATTTCGGAGTTGAGCCGGCAGATACAGGCCCAGGCAATGCCGGCGCAAAGCACCAGGTTGAGCACTGCCAACAGCTGATGGGTTTGCCATGTCATGTCGGACCTCCATCGCCGCCAGCACGGCGCTCCAGAATTCGGCCAGCGTGCTGCAGAAGCCAGCGGCCCAGGCTGGGCCAGTCGTCGCCCACGCCACCAACTACCAGCGCGATAGGCGCCAACAGCCAGGCATGGTCATCACTCCCAAGCCACCGGCCCGCGAGCTGGGCTAGGCTCACCGTCACCACGACAGCGGTAGCGTTGAGCCGCAGGAAGTACCAGGCGGCAGACAGCCGCGCCGCGGGGTCGCGCCGACCCAGCGCCCAGCCCGCGCCCACCGTGCAGCTGATGAGGATCACCGCGTAGGGGCCGATGACGCCTGCAAGCGCCGGGCCGAACAGCACGCCTGCAAGGGCGATGGCGACCGATACGGGATCGAGTTGATTTGTGCCCATGTCAGAGCCTTTCATCGAATAAAAATGCAGCCGATGCCGGTGGAGCGGCGCGCATCAAAGCGCGACCGCCATTCGGAACACTTCATCGAGTTGCTCGGGCGCGCCGCCGAGTGCTACCCACATCTGCTGCAGAAACGGGTTCGAGCGCTCCCACGTTGCCGCCTCGTACTCGATCAGCGCTGCCTCGCGCTCCATTTCGTCAGGGATCGCTTCAATCAGCGCCTCGATGTCTGCGCGGCGGTGTCCGTAGGAAAGCAGGGCCAGCAGGCCTTGGCGCCGGGTGCATGCGCGAGGGATAGGGTCAGGCTGCGGCTCAGGCACCTCAGGAAGCGGCGGCACATCCGCATCAGCGACCTGCCGCCACGCCGCGCCGTCCCACACCCGGGTCATGTCGGACTTCTTGCCGGGAAGTGCTTCGTAGACAGCCCCGGCAGGCTGCGGGCCCATCGGGTCGACAGTCTCAGTGCGCAGGTAGACCCCGCGCGAATCAATGATGTGCGCGTCCATGCTCAATCTCCTGCCTTGATCCACGAATTGACGCCGGGCCCGCGCTGCCAGGTCGGAGTTAGAAACTGGGTTGCGGTGTTGTAGCCATGCAGCGGCGCTGTGTAGACAGACGCACCACCCCACAAGAGCAGTCCTTTGAACGCTCCCAGCGCGCCCACGGCGGCCCCGTCAGCCAGTGGAAGCCGTATCCACGAAAGGCCGTCCGTCGTCATGAACAAACCGCCAGTGGTTGCCGCATAGAACACGCCGGCAAAGAAAGTAAGCGCAGAGACCACTGTGGCCACAGGCGCTATACCAGGGCGCCAAGATGATCCCGAGTCGTAGCTAATGGCGCAGGCAGACGCGCCGAGTGCCAGAGTGATGCCGTTGCCTTGAGCAACTTTTGTATATGCCCCGGCTGGTATGGCCCGAGATACCCAAGCTTCACCATTTATGGTGGTGAAGCAGATGTTTGCTCCAACACCCACATGCTGCGTGTCAGCAAACACCATGCTGACTGCAGCCCCCAGGCCAGAAATCGTAGGGCCATTGGTCCAAATCTCTCCGGTTGGGCTGTAGATAGCCGCCCCGAGCTGACTGAAAGTTATGTACCGCTCGTTCCCAAAAGTCACGGCTCTATACGTCACCGAACCTACGGACTGGGCCGCCCACGATATTCCGTCCGGGCTGTAGACACGAGAATTTACCCCGACAGATACGAATGACCCGTTAATCGTCGAGGATGCGACGGAGCTACCTGACGTCCCGGTTGTAGGCACCCAATTTATGCCATCGCTGGTGTGAAAAATATTGGGTGAAGAAATCGCTGCAGCTATTACTGCTCTATTGCCGTTGCTCGCAAATGCATATGATCCGCCGCCAGGTGTAAATCGAGACGTCCACACAGGGAGGCTTGCGATCAGGCCGAGTGCGGCAAACAGTGCCGGATAGCTGGCCTGCAGGTACACCGCATCGGTATCGAGCCAAGTACCAAGAGATGGCTTCTTTGAGCCCGTATAAATGCCGCCGATCTCAAAACCGGCAGCCTTCCATTCGACCCCGTTGCCTGCGGCGTTGACCGTGAGGGACATGCCGGCCTTGCCCACCAGCGAAGGCAGTCCCGCCTCGGACCCCGCCGCTGCTGCTGCAGCCCAAGCGCTCGCCGCGGCAGCCTCGGATCGGTTCGCCTCGATGTGACTGCGGGCTGCTTCGTTGAAGGCATTGAGCGCTGCAGCAGCTGCTTGGTCCTTGGACTCGCTGGCAGCCAATGCCGCTTCGTAGGCCACCACGGCGTTTTGATAGGCGGCCGCGATTGCCGCATTAAGCTGCGGGATCATCGCCTCCTGCGCCTCGATCGTCGCAAAGCTCTTCGCGTTGAATTGCTCCTCCGTGTCGATCGGGCGCGGGCCCACCGGCAGCAAATCGATGGGGGTTGGTTGGATAGGTGCCGTCATGTAAGGCTCTCCAGTTCTAGTTCGCTGTCTGCGTAGTCGTAATAGTTCAACAGCACCTCGAAGTTCTTGATGAACCCATAAATCGTGGTGCTCTCAAATCGCTCGGAGCCGATCCAAAGGCAGGCGGTCGCGCGGCACTCCACGGCATATGCCTTGAAGGCATCCACTTCGCGCGCACGCAACAGCATCGAAAAACCCGCCCTGCTTGAGAACGCGCCTTCGATCACGTCCACGTCACCGTATTCGTTACGCCCTTTTTTCGAGTAATCGTCAAAGCCCACGCGTGCGCCGTGATTGACACCGAGCGTGAAGTCGCGCCGTACGCCAACAAGCAGCACGCCGACGCCAAGGTCGGTAGCACCCTCGATGTCAATCAGGATCTCGGTGCCAGGGATGGCATTGAGATTGCTGAAGAGTGCCTGCGTGGTCGTGCGCCGCTCGCTGAAGTAAAAGGACCACCAGCTGGCGCTAAGGGGAAGGCGTCGCAAGCTGGCTGTCTTGTCGTAGATGAAGCCGTAAGTGGGATGCCACACACGCACACGAATGCTCGATGCGCCAATGACGTTGAGCACGCCCACATAGTTGACGCTCTTACCCACCTTGATGCGGTAACTCATGGAGCCGGCCTGCTTGGTCTGACTGCTGATCGATTTGTCGAACAGCTTCCAGCGATTCACCGGACCCCGACTACGCCACTTATCGGTGGCTGTAGCAGGGTTGTTCCCGGCATTCGATGCCGCGACGCTTTCGTAGATGACATGCTCGTAGATCACAAGCTGGCCCACGGCATAGGTGGTGGCGCTCAACCACACAGGGTGGTCGTTCTCCGGTACGGTGCTGCTGATCAGCATCGCGGGCGTCACGATCACCGGCTTCACCGATGACAGTCTGCTGATGCTCATGCTGGGGTTTCCTCCCGAGTTTTTGGCAAGCCAGCGATATTCCAGCCCCGAGCGATTCGCGCCACCTCCGCTTGCAAACGAACAACTTGCCCCGCGTAAACGCGGTTGTCTGCGCGCAAAGCGCGAATTTCTGCCAGCAGTGCATCGTTGTTGCTTCCGCCGCCCAGCGCGCCGGCAAGCTGCGACTGGTTCCAGATGCGGCTTGGACCCGTAGCCTCCAACTCCCATCCCCGCTCGCCAACGATCCGCAGGCCACCCATGTGGTCCCCGCCAGAGGCGAACTGCGGCACGCTCATGCCTGCCGCTGACGACACGGTCGAAACAAGGCCCGAGATTGCGGGAATCAGCGATGCGCCGATGGCGCCGGAAAGCTCAGCGGGCAAGCCTTTAAGGACCTCCACTGTCAAGCCGCCCTGGTCGATCAGCTTCTGCGTCAGCGTGGACTCGGTCTCGAAGGCCGTAGCCGACTCCACCAGCAGCTCATCGATCAGCTTTTGCGTTGCCGCACTGACCGTAAACTGTCCTGCTGAGCTGGACGCAACCGACTCTGCTGCAGCAATCTGACGCTCGTACTGGCTGACCTGGCTTGAGGCCGAGGCTTCCTGTACCGCCGCCGTAGCTGCCAGCTCTGCCGCAATGCGGCCAGACAGGACCGAATAGTCCTGCTGGCTAACCGCCATCTGCTCCGCCAAGGTCAAGTAGTTGCCCGTGACGCTCTGCAGCTCTTGCATAGCGCCCACATCGCCGGCCCTCGCCTTTGCCAACAGGTCTCGGCGCTCGCTGTCCAGAGCAGCCAGGCGCTCTTTATCACCCAGCCCTGATGCTTCGCTGAAGCCAAGAGACTTGGCGTAGTCACCCAGGGCCTGTGCAGCGCTCAGCAGCTGCTTTGCCGCGTTGACCTGCTCGCGCGCCGCATTGGCCCGCGCCGTCGCCGCCGCTGCCTCTGCCTGGCGCGCTGCCTGCTGACCATTCCACAGCCCCTGCTCGAGGTTGATGATCTGCTGCAGCGCCGCCACTCGGCCGTCAGTCGTCGTGGCGTTGGCATAGCTGCCCTGCACGACACCCAGCTGCTGCGACAGGCCCGACGTGTTGCCGGTGTACTGCGCGGCCAGGCCCGCCATCGTGCCGAAGTTCGACCAGGCGCCGGACATCGACTGCACCGCCGACTGCGCCAGGTCATCGAAGAACTGTTTTGCGTAGTCGGCAGCCGATGCAAACTCACCAGCCATCGCCAGCAGCTTTACAGCCAGCTCAGCCTGGCCCGAGGACATTGCCTCTTCGACCGTTCTACGGAACAGTTCTTTCGCCTTCTGGCCTTCGGCAGGGTCGATGTACAGCCCCATATCGGCCAGCGATTGCATCATCACATCACGCTGCCCCAGCGCGCGTGCATGCTCGCTGTAGAAGCCCTGATTGAAAGCCCCTGCACCGCTGGCGAGCGCATCCATGCTGCCCGCCGCCGCCAGAAGGCGCGCCTGCATCTCGCTGGTGGCGCCGGAGAACATCACCATCGCGTTGCCGAGCTCGGCCCACGCATCGGGGG
>JBBKVU010000344.1:0-7935 GCA_037968595.1 Comamonas sp. | reverse complement strand
CTGCGCGCCGGCCAGGCCGCCACCAGCGCCATGTACCCCGAGCCCGAAGTCTCGGGCCCCTGGCAGCAGGCACTGCAGGCGCGCGGCTGGCTGGTGCCGCTGTGGCCGCGCGAATGGGGCGGCACCGGCTGGAGCGCGCTGCAGCGCTTCATCTTCGAGACCGAATGCGCGCTTGCGGGCGCGCCGCTGGTCCATCCCATGGGCGCGCGCCTGGTCGGCCCGGTGATACTGCGCTATGGCACCGAGGCGCAAAAGCAGTTCTATCTGCCGCGCATCCTGTCGGGCGCCGACTACTGGTGCCAGGGCTTTTCCGAGCCTGATGCGGGCTCCGACCTCGCCGCGCTGCAGATGCGCGCCGTGGCCGACGGCGCCGACTATGTGCTCAACGGCACAAAGATCTGGACCACCCACGCCCACCACGCCAACCGCATGTTCGCGCTGGTGCGCACCAGCAGCGAAGGCAAGCGCCAGCAAGGCATCAGTTTCCTGCTGATCGACATGGCCCTGCCCGGAATCACGGTGCGGCCCATAGTCACCATCGGCGGCGACCACGACGTCAACGAAGTGCATTTCGAGAATGTGCGCGTGCCCCAGTCCGACCGCATAGGCGAGGAAAACGCCGGCTGGGAATGCGCCAAATACCTACTGGAGTTCGAACGCGGCGCGGGCATCTTCAGCCCGCGCCTGCGCTCCCAGCTCAAGCGCGTGGCCGACGCCTTGGCCGTCCAGCAGGATCTGCCCGACGAACAGCTGCGGCGTTTCGGTGAAATCGTTGCCGACATCGACACCTTCGAATGGCTGGAGCTGCGCACCATGGGCGGCCTGGCGCCGGGCGCCAACCCCGGCCCGGTGTCGTCGATTCTCAAGCTGCGCGCCAGCCGCCTCAAGCAGGCCATTGCCGAGCTCGGTGTCGATGTGCTGGGCCAGGCGGGATTGCGCTGGCGCAGCGATCCAGCCGACGGCGCGCTGCGGCCCAGCGTGCTGGTGCCCGAGTATTGCAATAGCCGCGCCTTCACCATCTTTGGCGGCGCGGCCGAAGTGCAGCTGGGCTTGATTGCCAAGACGGTGGTTGGCGTCTGAAGGACCGGCCTGCATTGGTAATGAGAATGTTGATGTGGAAACCGGCCCCTCACGAGGGACTGGCGTTCCGCCTCTCACAGGCCCATGTCATTCCTCCTGCAAGCTTTCCTTCAGGGCCTCAATGGCCCGCATCGCGGAGGGTCCGAGATATCCACCGTTGCGCCGGACAATGCCCAGACGACGAGAGGATTGCCAGCCGCCCTCCGGCTCAATGGCGGTCAATGGCTCTCTGATCTGTGCGTTGCTCATGATCGATCGCGGCACAAGCATCAGGGCATCCAATGAGTGCATGAGCATCACTTCGCGTTGCGACGAGCGCGAAGTAAGAACCGGCTCTGGCGGCTCCAGGCCACGCGCCCGGAAATTGGCCTCGAACTCGGTGCGTGTCGAAGTGCCACGCGCCATGGTGATCCAGCGCGCTTGGGCCAGTCGATCCCAGGAGATTGCCCCTTTTGTGCGTGCCAAAGGATGGGCCGCCGGAGCCATCGGAACCATGGGATCGTCGATCAGCGGTTCCCAACCAAGAGCGTTCTCGGGCGTGCGACGCAGACCGATGACAGCGAACTCCAGTTCCCCGGCCGCCACGGCGCGGGTGAGCGAGTCCGTCATCCCTCCGGACAGATCCAGATTGACGCCGCGCTCGATCAGGCTGAGGGCCATGACCCGAACCCACCGATGCGGCACGCCGTCACCAATGCCGCAACGCAGCATTCCCGTGCGAGTCTGGCGCAGATCCCTCAGCTCTGCATAGAGGTCGCTGGCATGCAGATCAATGTGCTGCGCCCTCTTCAAAAACGCTCGCCCGAACTCTGTAGGCCGCATTCCACGTGGAAGCCGCTCGAAGAGCCTGACCTTGACTGCGCGCTCCAATCTCGTCACTGCCTTGCTCAGCGTTCCCGGCGTGATGCCCAGCCGGGCAGATGCACCGGTAAGCCCACCCTCCTGGGCAATCACCAAAGCCAAATGCAGATCATCGAGATTCATGGTTTTCCAAATTGGAAAGGGTAGCCATGGAATGTAGCTTGCTGTCGTGGGGTCGGCAACCTATCGTTCCTGCATCCAAGAACAAATCCGGAGACAGCCATGAAATGCCTTGCCTTTCTACTCAGTGCCGTGCTCACGCTGGGAGCCAATGCCAGCGGGGCACAGCCGTCCTACCCGTCGCGCCCCATCACCTTGATTGTTCCCTTCGCCGCTGGCAGTGGCACCGATATCGGTGCGCGGGTGCTCGCCAAGGACATGGGCGACATCCTGAACATTCCGGTCATCATCGAGAACAAGCCCGGTGCCAACGGTGCCTTGGGCACTGCCGCCGCCGCACGCGCCAAACCGGATGGCTACACGCTACTGGTGGGGTCGGCAACGACCAATGCAGTCAATTTTTCATTCTTCCCGAACAAGCTGGGTTACGTGCCCGGATCTTTTGTCACAGTCGCTGGCGTTGGCACCAGTCCCGTCTCCTTGTACATCGGCACCAACGCCAAATGGCATAGCCTCGCCGACTTGCTCGCGTATGGCAAGGCACATCCTGGTCAGCTCAAATGCGGCAGCGGCAATGCCGTCACCCAGGTCGGCTGCGAAATATTCCACAAGCTCAGCGGCATGGACGCAACCACCATCCCCTACAAATCCAACCCCCAGTCGCTGACCGACCTCGCCGGCGGGCACATCGATTTTTCCTTCGCCGACGCCTCGGTGGCAAAAACCTTCATCGATACCAGGAAAATCAGCCCGGTCGCCGTTGCCGCGGCCAATCGCTATCCGGCTACGCCCGCGGTCCCTACCTTTCTTGAGCACGGTATTGCCGGCCTCGAGATCTCCGCATGGACAGCGGTATTTGCACCGGCGGGCACTCCCGCACCCGTGATCGAGCTGCTGAACGCCGCCATTGTCAAGGCTTCGCACTCTGCGCAAGCAGTGCAACTGCGCGCCAGCAGTGGCACCCAGCCTCTGACCATCGGCCTCGAGGAAAGCCGCCAGTTTGTGCAGGGAGAAATCCGGCGCTGGGCAGCCTATGTCAAAAGCAGTGGCGTCAAGCCGGAGTAATGCCATGGAACAAGCAACAACTCCCTTGACAGGCTTGCGTGTCATCGACTGGACGCATGTGCTGGCGGGCCCGTTCGCCGGCTACCAGCTCGGGCTGCTCGGCGCAGAGGTCATTCGCATTGAACGCGCCGATGGCGACGACATGATTCGCGTCAAGGGCGCGGATCCTGAGCTCTCCGCCCTGGGGCTTGGCGAAGCCTTTTTTGCACAGGGCGCGGGCAAGCGCTCTTTGGCGGTCGATGCGCGCGATCCGCGCGCCAAGAAGGCGCTGGCCGCACTGATTGGTGGTGCCGATGTACTGCTGGAGAACTTTCGCCCAGGCAAGCTGGCAGCGCTGGGCTTTGACCCTCAGCAGCTGATCGAGCGCCATTCCCAACTGGTGGTTTGCTCCATCACCGGTTTCGGCCCGTCATCCAATCGACGTGCATATGATCATGTGATGCAGGCGGCAAGCGGTCTGATGGTGGCCAATGCGGGCAGCGACGGGATGCCGCAACGCGTGGGCTTTCCATTGATCGATTACTCGGTGGGCCAGCAGGCAGCACTGGCGGTTCTCAGCGCCCTGCTTCGCCGCGAGCGCCAGGCCGTCGGCTCCCGTGTCAGGGGCGAGTGGTTGCAAGTGTCGATGATGGGCGCTGCCCTCACGCTGCTGACCCCGGCCTACGCTGCACCGCTGATCAGTGGCATCGAGGTGCCGCGCAGCGCAGCAACGGCGTTCTCGGGCAACCCGCTTTCCGGCACGTTCACGACATCCAAGGGACAGTTGGCCATTGTGTGCAACTCTGCCGAGCAATCAAAGGGATTGTTGGCGGCCTTGCATGAAGCCGGAGCGGACAGCGCAATCGTGCAGCCGCTTCGCGACGCTGCCGAACGCCGGGATGTGCCACACACGCATCAACTGCTCGCCGCGATGCTGATCGGTCGCACGGCTGCCGACTGGGAGCAACGCTTTCTCCACCATGGAGTTCCCGCGACAGCGGTCATCAGCCCCGCGCAGGCCGCTGCGGCTGCCGCCAAGGAGTGGCCCCATGTGGAGCTAAAGCATTCCAAGGCTACGAAGCGCGTGCCAGTGCCGGGAATCGGCTTCACCTCCAGCGAACCGTTGACGCCTGCGCTGCGCGCGCCGGTGCGCCGCGGCGCCGACACGCGGCAACTGCTCGCCGCGGCAGGGTTGGCGCAGCCGGTCATCGAGGCGATGTTAGCTGACGGCGTCGCCAGTGTGCCCGCAGGACTTTCAGATTCGGCCATCGCGCCCTAGCGCAGCAGCGCAGCAACCGCAGCGCCCGTGATCAGGGTGCCTGCATCGATTCCTGCTGTGTTTGACGTCTCGGAGGCATCCGAGACCGTTTCCTCACGCACGAAACCCGGTGGCCCTTGGGGGGCGGGGGAGTTTTACCGGCGACCAGCAACCAAAACGAGACAACACAATGATCGATTCGTTCGTGAAAGCAAAAATGGCCGCAGCGTTTCTGGGAGGTGCCGCCTCCCTGGCATCGGCGCAAGACAGAGTACAGCTCTATGGCATCGTCGACGTGGCCATGCGCTCGACGAGCAATCAGGGCAAAACCCAGATGGTCGGCGGAGGCATGTCTCAGAGCCGCTGGGGCATCAATGCCAAAGAGGATTTGGGCGGCGGGCTGTCGGCCATCGCGAACCTGGAAAATCGCTTCCTGACGGACACCGGAAACACGGCTGCGGCAAGCTACTTCCAGCAGGCCTGGATCGGTGTGCGCAGCGAAAATCTAGGCCAGCTCACGATGGGTCGCCAATTCAACGTGCTGCTCGATGTCGTCGCGTCGACCTACGCCTCGTTCCCCCACTCGCCTTTCATGGAGGTCTACAAGCCCGAGATCGGTCTGGCCATGGGCACACGCAGCAACAACATGCTCAAGTACGTGGGCGACATCGGCGCCTGGCGAGCCGGTGTGCAATATTCCTTTAATGAAGGAAACACCGTCGCCAACAAAGGCAGTGACGTGGAACTGACCGGCGGCCTGGCAATGAAGACCGCCGGAGGCTATATACGCTATGCGGCGAATGGACTGGCCATCGGCGGCGCCTATCTGAACACCAGGATGCCTGGCAATACCGCGTTTGACGCCTATACGGTGGGCGCCTCCTATCGAGCAGGTGCCTGGTATTTCAGCAGCGGCTACGCCATGAACAAGCGCAAAAATGCGCTGATGGATCAGGACGCTCGACTCATAGGCGCTTACTGGGGGGCGGAAGCCAATGGCGGCTTCCAGTCGGGCGATGCGAGCCAGCGCCGACTGCTACAGATCGGTGTCGGCTGGCAGATCAACACGCAGCTCAACATTGGCATGCACTACTACCGCGCCAGGCAAAGTGGCTCGGCCTCGGGAGCCTTCCGCAACCAGGCAGACTTCGTCGTGGCGCTTGCCGATTACGCTTTGAGCAAGCGCACGGATGCCTACCTTGGCGTCGACCACACCCGCGTAAGCGGTGGCACTGGCTCCTACATCGAAAAAGCCCCCTCGGGTGAACTGGTGCGCCGGCGCGCCGGAATCACCATAGGCCTGCGACATCGTTTCTGACGGTTTTTCGCGCCCGTTTCAGCTCACCCTCGCCGCGGCCCCAGCGCAATTGAGGCCGACGGCCCACAGCGTAGAGGGCAGGCCATGCCCCGCCGGTGATGAACCGGCCATCAGCCCACGGCCACCGGCTTGGCATAGCTGTCGCGCAATGCGTTCTTCATCACCTTGCCCATGGCGTTGCGCGGCAGTTCAGGCACGAAATGCACATGCTTGGGCACCTTGTAGTTCGCCATCCGGCCTTTGAGCGCCTGAATGATCTGCTCGCCGGTGAGGCCTGGGTCTTGGCGCACCACCACGGCGGTCACCGCCTCGCCGAAGTCCCTGTCGGGAATGCCGATCACGGCGGACTCGCCCACGCCCTCCAAGGCGTCTATGGCCATCTCCACTTCCTTGGGATAGACGTTGTAGCCGCCCGAGATCACCAGATCCTTGGCGCGGCCGACAATCGTCAGATAGCCGTCGCTGCTGCAGGTTCCCTGGTCGCCGGTGCGGAACCAGCCATCGGCGGTGAACTCCTCGGCGGTCTTTTCCGGCTTGCGCCAGTAACCCTTCATCACGCCACTGCCGCGTATCTGGATGCCGCCGATGCGGTCGGCGGGCAACAGCTGATCATGGTCGTCGGCAATCCGCACCTCGACGCCGTCTATGGCCTGGCCCACGCAGCCTATGCGCCGCTCGCCCGCCAAGGGGTTGGAGGTGATGATCGCCGACTCCGTCATCCCATAGCGCTCGAGCACGATCTGGCCGGTGCGCTGCTGGAAATCGCGGTTGGTGTCGGCCAGCAGGGGCGCCGATCCCGAAACGAACAGCCGCATGTTGGCGCTACAGGCGGCCGTGAAGCCGGGCTCGTCAAGCAGGCGGGTGTAGAAGGTGGGCACGCCCATCATCACCGTGGCCCTGGGCAGCAAGGACAGCACCTGCTGCGCGTTGAATTTCTTCAGAAACAGCAGCCGACTGCCCGAAAGCAAGGCGCAGTGCCCGGAAATGAACAGACCATGCGCATGGAACAGCGGCAGGGCATGCAGCAGCACGTCGTTGCGGCCGAAGCCCCAGAGCCTGGTCAGCGCCAGGCCGTTGCTCAGCAGACCGGCGTGGGTCAGCATGGCGCCCTTGGGGCGACCGGTGGTGCCCGAGGTATAGATGATGAGCGCCACCTCATCGCCCGCCACCTGCGCCGTGTTGAACGTCTCTTGCTGCGCCTCGGCCATCCGGTCCAGCGTACCGCCGCCATCGTCGGTCAGCGTCATCACATGGGCCACGCCATGGCGCCGCGCCAGCTCGCTCTGGGGCCCGAGGTCGGCGGGCTCGCAGACGAAGACCCGGGGCTCGGCGTCGGCCAGGAAGTACGCCAGTTCGCTGGGCTGATAGGCGGTGTTCAGCGGCAGGTAAGTGGCGCCCATGCGCAGCGTTGCAAGGTAGAGGCAATAGTTGCGCGCCGACTTGTCGACCTGCACCGCCACCCGGTCGCCGGGGCGCACGCCCAGGCTGACGAGTGCCTGGGCGTAGCGCGCGGTGCTGGCCAGCATCTGGGCGTAGCTGATGATCTGACCGTTGTCCGTTTCGAGAAAGGCCGCGTCACCGGCCTCGCGTGCAATGGCTTCAAAAGTGGCAAAGATATTGGCGTTCATGGCATGAATGGAAGTGGTGGGCGCCGGAAGCGGGTCAGGAAAGCGCGCTGACGCTGTCCGCCACGCCCAGCTCGACGTAATGCGAGAACTCGGCGCCGGCATTGGAGATGGCGGCCGCCGGGCGGCTCAGGATGCTGCTCAGCGAAGCCTGGGGAAGGGTTCGCACGCTGCCGCCGGGAGCGATGTCCACCGAGGACGCCGCGCCCGCCGTGGCGATATAGATCCCGCCGGAGGTCGCGCCGCCAATGCGCAGCCTCACCTCCTGCCCCCGGTGTACGCGGCGTCGCAGCGTGCGCGCCAGGTGCACCAGGTATTGGCTCAGGATCAGGTTCTCGTCGCCCATGTCCAGGCTATGGCCGGCGCAGTCGATCAGCAGATCGAGGGGCGAGCCGAGCTGGTCGACCAGCGTGGCGAATTCCAGCACATCGGCTGCGCCCATGCTGGTCTGTCCGCTGCAGCGCAGACCGCCGGGTTCAGGTCCTAGCGCAAACTGCGCCGCCGCGGCTGGTGCGGCCGGCGCTGCAGCCCCCAGGCGCCGTGACAGCATGCGGCGCTCGTCGTCCAGGGTATCGGGCATGGGGCCGCTGGGCAGCACTTGCAGCCACTCGCGCAGGGCTGACGCATAC
>JBBKVU010000343.1:0-4404 GCA_037968595.1 Comamonas sp. | reverse complement strand
GCCGTATTGCAGGGCGTCGATGAAAAGCTTGCCGCCAACCGCTATCTGCTGCACCTGGGCAGCATGGACAGACGCGCCGCCGCCGCCTTCCGCGACCTGCTGGAGCGGCGCATCCATCTGGCGCTGCAGAATTTTCCCGATCGCGCGCAAGGCGCGCGCATCCTGGCGCAGCTGCTGGCCCAGCCCCAGCCCACGCCCGAGCTTCCGACGCTGGAGGAATTCGCCCAGGGCTTTGCCGAGGACATGTTCAGCGAGAAGGAGCTGATCGCGCTGTACCGCGAGCAGCTGGACGACCAGTTCGGCGAGCAGGGGCAGCGCGCCGGCCCCACGGCCGCCGAAATCCTGCGCGGCAAGCTCGAAGCCATCCATTGGGTCCAGGCCCATGTGGCCCAGCATCCCCAGCCCACCGACCCGACCGCGCTGTGGCTGGATGCGGCAATTGCCGCCAAGCTGCGCGTGCACGGCGTGCTGACGCTGCGCGACGCCATAGGCTGGATCAACCTGCAGGGCCGGCGCTGGCATGCGCAACTGCCCGGCGTGGGCCGCACCCGCGCCCAGCGCCTGCTGCTGTGGCTGTCCGACCACCAGGAGGCGATAGGTGTGCGCATCCACCACCGCATTGCCCAGGAAATGATCTACGCCGACTTCACGCCCGCGGCCCAGGCCACGCTGCTGCCGGCAACGCTGGGCGCCGCCCCGGCCGAGGTCTTCGGCGTGGTGCCGCTGGACTCGCTGGCCTGGCCGCTCGAGATGCTGGGCGACGACGGACTGTTTCGCTCGCACCGGCCCAACACCCTCAAGGCGCATACCGACCGCGAAGCGGTGCAGGCCTGGTTCGCGACGCTGTCGGAAAAATCCGCGGCCACCCAGGACAGTTACCGCCGCGCCATCGAGCGCCTGGTGCTCTGGGCGCTGGTCGAGCGCCGCACCTCCCTCTCGTCGCTGGCCACCGAGGACTTCATTGCCTTCAAGGCCTTTTTGCGCGCGCCGCCCGCGCACTGGTGCCAGAAGGCGCCGGTGACCAAGGGCTCGCAGGACTGGCGCCCGCTGCGCGGCCCGCTGGCCGACCTGAGCATCCAGCAGACCATGAGCGCCATTGCCACCATGTACCGCGACTGGCATGCAAGCGGCTACCTCGACGCCAATGCGGTGGCCAGCGTGCGCGGCAGCAAGCGCCGGGACATGCAGATGGACGTGATGCGCTCGTTTTCCAACGAAGCACTGCAGGCGATTCGCGGCACGCTGCAGGACATGCCCGACGGCGCCGTGAAACGCCGGCTGCGCGCCGCCATCCTGCTGCTGCAGACCTCGGGACTGCGCCGCGCCGAAGCCGTCAACATGACCTGGGGGCATATCGAGCGCGTGCGCCTGGACAACATGGAGTCCGATATCTGGGCGCTGCGCTTTGCCGGCAAGGGCAAGCGCGAGCGCATGGTGCCGCTCAAACCCGAAACGCTGCAGGCGCTGGAAGTCCACTACCAGGACCGGCTGGCGCTGGTTGAATCGGGCGCGCTGGCAAGCTATGCCGACATGCCCAAGAAGGACTGCCCGCTGCTGAGCGTGCTGGACGAGCGCCTGGCCCAGGGCAATGCCGGCACCATCGGCGATCTGGCCTCGAACGCGCGCCGCGAAACCAATGCCAGCGGCGCCCTGTCGGCGGCGCGGCTGCACGGCGTGCTGAAGAACTTCTTTCGCCAAGTGCAGCAGCAGCCGGGCGCCGGCGACACCGACTTTCTCAAGGCCTCGGCCCACTGGCTGCGCCATACGTTTGCCCACCAGTCGCTGCGCTCCAGCGGCAAGGACCTGGCCGTGGTCCAGCAACTGCTGGGCCATGCGGACATTTCCACCACGGGCATCTATGTGAAGGCCGACATGGCGTCGCGCGTGGCGGCGGTGCTAGGGGTGGAGGCCGCGGTCTGATGCCGGCGCCTAGCCGAGCGCTCAGCTTTCAAGCTTGATGCCGCGCGCCTTGACCACCGCGGCCCACTTCACGCGCTCTTCCTTCATGAAGGCATCGAAGCGCGCTGGCGAACCGCCGCCGTCCTCGGCGCCGAACTCCTCGAGCTTGGCCACCACGTCGGGCAGCGCGAGAATCTGGTTCACATCCGCGTTGATGCGCGCCACCAGATCGGCGGGCATCTTTGCCGGGCCCACGAGTCCGAACCAGATGCTGGCGTTGAAGCCCGCAAGGCCTTGTTCGGCCATCGTGGGCAGATCGGCAAAAGCCTTGACGCGCCTGGGCCCGGTCTGTGCCAGCGCCCTGACCTTGCCGCTCTTGATGAACGGCGCGGCCGTGGTCATGCCTTCGAAGGCGTAGTCGATCTGGCCGCCCATCAGGTCGGTCATCACATTCGCCGCACCGCGGTAAGGCACATGCAGCGCCGAGACGTTCGCCGCCTGCTCGAACAGCGCAAGCGCCAGATGCTGGGCCGAACCGGTTCCCGAGGAGCCGAAGCTCAGCTCGCCGGGCCGGCGCTTGAGCTGGGCAATCAAGGCCGCCAGGGTATCGGCGGATTTGGGCGCGGCCACCAGCACCTGCGGCGTCTGGCCCAGCAGGGCAATGCCCGCGAAGTCTCTTTCGGCCGAATAGTTCAGCTTGGGATGGAGCGCCGGCGCAATGCCCAGCGGATTGATGTGGCCCAGCATCAGGGTGGAGCCGTCGGGCGCGGCCTTGGCGGCTTCGGCGGCCGCGATCAGGCCGGCGGCTCCGGGCTTGTTCTCGACCAGCACCGGAATGCCCCACAGCGTATTGAGCTTGTTGGCGACGATGCGCGCCAGGATGTCGGTGCCGCCTCCGGCCGAGAAGCCCACCAGGATGCGCACCGGCCCTGCGGGCAGCTTGCCTTGCGCGAAGGACGGCCGGGCGCCGAAGGCGGCCGCAGCGGCGGCGACGGAAGTCATGAAATGTCGGCGTTGCATTTTTTGTCTCCTTTTTTGTTTTCCGCAGCCCGCGGCTTCAGGACACCGTGGTCCAGCGGCCGTACTTCGCGACCTGCGCCGCGTCAAAGCCAAAGCCCAGGCCCGGCGTCTGGTGCAGCACCACGCGGCCCTTTTCATGCGTCATCTGGCGGTCGATCAGGCGGCGGAAGTTGAGCACCTGGTCGTCCCAGAAGAACTCGACATAGCGCGCGTTGGGCGTGGCCGCCACCAGCGGGGCGTGGATGTCGTGGAACCAGTGCGGGCAGACCTGCACGCCATAGCCCGCGGCCATGGCGGCAATGCGCTTCCATTCGGTGATGCCTCCGCAGACCGCGGCATCGGTCTGCAGGATGGCGGCAGCGCCCATGTCCAGCAGTTGCTTGTGGTACCAGCGGCCGTAGCCGATCTCGGCGGTGGCGACGGGAATGCGCGTGAGCTTGGCGAGCCGCGCATGGCTTTCGATGTCGTCGGGGCTGAACGGCTCCTCGATGAAGTACGGGTCGTACTGCTCGAAGCGGCGCAGGTATTGCATGGCCTGGACCGTGTCCACCCAGCCGTTGTTGCAGTCGAGCATCAGCTCGACATCCGGGCCTATGGCTTCGCGCGCCGCCTTCACGCGCGCTTCCTCGCCCGCGGGGCTCCAGCGCCCGGTCTTCATCTTCACGGCCTGGAAGCCCAGCTCGACATAGCCGGCCATCTCTTCGCCGACCTGCTCGGCCGTCTTGCCCTCGACGTAGTAGCCGCCGCTGGCGTAGGCCGGCACGGTTTCCAGCTCGACAGCGCCCAGGTACTTGTGCAACGGCAGGCCGGCGCTGCGCGCGTTCAGGTCCCACAGCGCGATGTCGAGCGCGCTGAGCGCACGCATGACCGTGCCCATGCGGCCCTGCAGCAGCGCCTCCTGGTACATCTCCTGCCACAGGCCTTCGACGGCCAGCGAATCCCGGCCCAGCAGCACGGGCGCGAGCAGCTGCTCCACGGCGACGCGGAAGATCTCGCCGGCGGCATTGCCGACGTAGCAAAAGCCTATGCCTTCGACGCCGTCCGAACTGCGCACCTTGACCAGGCCGTAATGGCGGTCGACCACGGTGCGGTTGGCGAGATAGGTGACCTTGTCCAGCGGCACGCGGGCAACGCAGACTTCGATGGATTGGATGGTGGGCATGGTGTCTCCTGAAAAGCGGTAAAGGGGCAATGGAGTCACTGTGCCGATCCGCATGCCAACAAAGAAGCTGTTTTTCTATGGTTCAGATCACGTAAAATGCGTCGAATGGACAGCCGCTTTCTCCTGAGTTTCGTGACCGTGGTCGATTCCGGCTCCATTGCCGGCGCCGCGCGGCGGCTCGATTTGCCGGCCACGACCGTCGCCCAGCAGATGCGCGCTCTAGAGGCCGACATCGGCGGCAAGCTGCTCAGGCGTGTGGGCCGCACGGTACGCCCCACGGTGCTGGGCTCGCGCATCATTGGCCAGGCGCGCGAGCCCAGCAC
>JBBKVU010000342.1:0-6374 GCA_037968595.1 Comamonas sp. | reverse complement strand
TTGCTGCACCGCGAAGCGGTATGGCAGCTCGAAGCGATTGCCAACAACTGCCTGCTCCATGGGCGTGGCGCGGTCCAGCAACTGGGGCCAGCGCCGCAGGCAGTTGTTGGCAATCGCTTCGAGCTGCCATACCGCTTCGCGGTGCAGCAATGCGAGCTCGGCCATGCCTTGCAGGTCTTCCTTGAGATAACCCAGCAGGTCGGGCAGCTGCTTGGGATGCGAGCCGGCCTGGGCCAGTTCCTTCTCCAGCACCTTGAGCCGCCCGTCCAGCCAGACCACGGCCCGGTCGACAGGCCGCAGAGGCGGCTTGGCCAGCGACAATGAAGCGGCCGGCAACGCTGCCGGCAGCTGGGCACGCAGCTGCGCCCAGCGCGCAAAGGCCTCGCCCAGCAGCGCCGTCATGGTCTGCACTTCACCGAGCAGCGGCCCGATCTCGAGGCTGCTGTCGACCTCCCCCGTGAGCAAGGGCAGGATCTTGCGCACCAGGTCCGGCGGATAGCGGCGGTGGTTCATGCGCAGCATCAGCGACAGGCGCGAGCCCGCCATGTCGGCGTATTTTTCATGGAAGGCCGAGACTACCTCGGCCAGGATCAGCATCTGCCCCATGGCGGAAATCTGCTCGCCCTGCAGGCCGCGAGGATAGCCGCTGCCATCCATGCATTCGTGGTGTTCCAGCACGGCGACCTGCACCGACAGCGGATAGACGCGCTGCTCGCGCAGCACCCACATGGCCGTGACCGAGTGCGCGACCAGCTGCTTGCGCTCCGCAGGCGTGAGTCTGTGCTCGGGGTCGGTCCAGCCAGGCGGCATGTAGAGCATGCCGATGTCATGCAGCAGTCCGGCCGCGGCCAGCGGAACGCACTCGCGCTCGGTCCAGCCGGCCTTGACCGCGAGGTACAGCGCGACCAGCATCATCTGCAGGCTGTGGGCGTAGAGTTCGGGCCGCTGCTCGCGCATCAGCGTCAGCTTGAAGGCAATCGGTCTGGGCAGGGGCATGAAGCGCAGCGGCGTGAGCAGGCGGCCCACGCCGCCCAGCGCTTCGACAAGGCTGCGCACCAGGCCCACGGTTTCGCACTGCACCAGGACTTCGGCTTCGATGGACTGGATGCAGACCATGTTGTCCACCATCAGGTGGTGATCTATGGCCTCGCGCAACGGCGCCTGCACCAGCCGGTCATAGAGGCGACTGTCGATGCGCGCACCGCTTTCGACCAGCTTGATGCCCTTGTCGGTATAGATCGGGCTGTGCGTGATGACGTTGTCGTTTTCGGCCAGTTGCGTGATCGCCCGCAGGAAATGCACGCTGTCGCGCAGATCGTCCGGCATCGCGTCCGGGTCTGGGAGAGCACTTGTTGACATTCGATGGAGTGTATTGAGACAGGCCCTAAATGTAAGCCAATGCATCGCCCAGTGAAAACGGCCCTTGCGGGCCGTGTGTCAATGCAGAGTGAAAGGCACTCAGCGCAGCAGCGTCACGCCGGTCTGTTCCTGGACCTGCTCGAACGCCACGCCTTCGGCCAGCTCGATCACCTTGAGGCCTTCGGGCGTCACGTCAAACACGCCCAGGTCGGTGATGATGCGGTCGACCACGCCCACGCCGGTCAGCGGCAAGGTGCATTGCGGCAGGATCTTGAGGTCGGTCGTGCCGTCCTTCTTCTTGGCGACATGCTCCATCAGCACGATCACGCGCTTGACGCCGGCCACCAGATCCATCGCGCCGCCCATGCCCTTGACCATCTTGCCCGGAATCATCCAGTTGGCCAGGTCGCCCTTTTCGCTGACCTGCATCGCGCCCAGGATGGACAGGTTGATCTTGCCGCCGCGAATCATCGCAAACGACTGGTCGCTGCCGAAGATCGCCGAGCCGGGAATGGTGGTCACGGTCTGCTTGCCGGCGTTGATCAGGTCGGCATCGACCTGGTCCTCGGTGGGAAACGCACCGATGCCCAGCATGCCGTTTTCCGACTGCAGCCAGACTTCCTTGTCGCCCGTGTGATTGGCCACCAGCGTCGGAATGCCTATCCCCAGGTTGACGTAGAAGCCGTCTTCGAGTTCCTGCGCCGCGCGCGCGGCCATCTGGTCTTGGGTCCACGCCATGGTCAGGCTCCTTGCTTTGCAGTGATGGTGCGCTTCTCGATGCGCTTTTCGGGATTCGGGTTGTGCACGATGCGGTGCACGTAGATGCCCGGCAGATGGATGTCGTCGGGCGCGATCTCGCCGATCTCGACCACTTCCTCGACTTCGACGATGCAGACCTTGCCAGCCGTCGCCGCCGCGGGGTTGAAGTTGCGCGCCGTCAGGCGGAACTGCAGATTGCCGCTCTTGTCGGCGCGAAACGCCTTGACCAGCGACACGTCGGGCACCAGCGAGCGCTCCATGACATAGGTCTCGCCGTCGAAATCGCGCAATTCCTTGCCTTCGGCGACCAGCGTGCCCACGCCGGTCTTGGTGAAGAACGCCGGAATGCCCGCGCCGCCGGCGCGCAGCTTTTCGGCCAGCGTTCCCTGGGGCGTGAATTCCAGCTCGAGCTCGCCCGCCAGGTACTGGCGCTCGAACTCCTTGTTCTCGCCCACATAGGAGGAGATCATCTTCTTGATCTGGCGGGTCTCGAGCAGCTTGCCCAGGCCGAAGCCGTCGACGCCGGCGTTGTTGGAGATCACCGTGAGATTGCGCACGGCGCTGTCGCGCAAGGCATCGATCAGCGCTTCGGGAATGCCGCACAGGCCGAAGCCGCCGACGGCCAGCGTCTGGCCATCGGCAACCACACCTTGCAGCGCTTGCGCCGCTGAGGGGTAAAGCTTTTTCACTCTTGTCTCCTGGTAAGGGGTTTGCGCTAGGATACTACGTAGCAAAGTACGTAGTTTTCCGTAAAGACTTGCACTATGAACGGCACCTATGACTGAAGATTACCGCCTGGCTTTCGAGATGGCGCCCGTGGGCCTGGTCATTTCCCGCAACCGCATCATGATGGACTGCAACGCGCAGCTGTGCGCGATGTTCGGCGCTTCGCGCGAACTGCTGATCGGCCAGTCGTTCCAGGTGCTGTATCCGTCAGCCCAGGAATATGAACGACTGGGCGAGCGCATCGCCCCCATCATGACAGCCACCGGCCTGTACTCCGACAGCCGCATCATGCAGCGCGCCACCGGCGAGACGTTCTGGTGCCATGTCTCGGGCCGGGCGCTGGAGCGCGGCAACCCGCATGCGGCCGGCGTCTGGAGCTTCGAGGACCTGAGCGCCCAGCGCCCCGTCAAGGCCGGGCTCACGGGACGCGAGCGCGAAGTCGCGGCGCGGTTGCTTGAAGGCCTGACCTCCAAGGAGATGGGCAAGGCGCTGGGCATCAGCCACCGCACGGTGGAGATCTACCGCGCACGCCTGATGCGTAAATACGGCGCGGCCACGGCCGCCGATCTGGTGCGCAAGCTGAGCCTGAACCAGCAGATGTCATAAAAATACCTATGACGGCGTTGCAAACTTGCAATCAGGCGAAGTGCGGCAAGAGCGCGGTTTCCCTCAATAATCAAAACGTACCGCTTGCTTCATCTCCATAACGAAAGGCCATGCATGAACAAACTCACGACAGTCGCCGGCGCTCCGGTTGCCAACAACCAGGACTCGATGACCGCCGGTCCGCGCGGCCCCATGCTGCTGCAGGACATCTGGCATCTCGAAAAGCTGGCCCACTTCAACCGCGAAGTGATTCCCGAGCGCCGCATGCATGCCAAGGGTTCGGGCGCGTTCGGCACCTTCACGGTCACGGGTGACATCACGCGCTTCACCAAAGCCAAGATCTTTTCGCAGATCGGCAAGACCACGGAGATGTTCGCGCGCTTTTCCACCGTGGCCGGCGAACGCGGCGCGGCCGACGCCGAGCGCGACATCCGCGGCTTTGCGATGAAGTTCTACACCGAGGAAGGCAACTGGGACATGGTCGGCAACAACACGCCGGTGTTCTTCTTCCGCGACCCGCTCAAGTTTCCCGACCTGAACAAGGCCGTCAAGCGCGATCCGTACACCAACATGCGCTCGGCGGAAAACAACTGGGACTTCTGGACCGGCCTGCCCGAGGCCCTGCACCAGATCACCATCGTGATGAGCGACCGCGGCATTCCCAAGGGCTACCGCAACATGCACGGTTTCGGCTCGCATACCTACAGCTTCTACAACGCGCAAAACGAGCGCTTCTATGTGAAGTTCCACTTTGTCTGCCAGCAGGGCATAGAGAACTACAGCGACGCCGAAGCCGCGGCGGTGGTTGCCGGCGACCGTGAAAGCTCGCAGCGCGACCTGCTGGGCGCAATCGAGCGCGGCGACTTCCCCAAGTGGAAGCTGTGCGTGCAGGTCATGCCCGAGGCCGAAGCCGAGCATTACCGCTTCCACCCCTTCGATCTGACCAAGGTCTGGAGCAAGAAGGACTATCCGCTGATCGAAGTCGGCATGGTCGAGCTCAACCGCAATTCGCACAACTACCACGCGGACGTCGAGCAGGCCGCGTTCACGCCCGCCAACCTGGTTCCCGGCATTGGCGTCTCGCCCGACCGCATGCTGCAGTCGCGCCTGTTTGCCTACGGCGACGCCGCGCGCTACCGCCTGGGCGTGAACCACCACAGCATTCCGGTCAACGCACCGCGCTGCCCGGTGCATTCCTACCACCGCGACGGCGCGATGCGCGTCGACGGGAACTACGGCGCGACCATTGCCTACGAGCCCAACACCAAGGGGGAATGGCAGGAGCAGCCCGACTTCACGGAACCTCCACTGGCACTGCACGGCTCGGCCGCGCGCTGGAACTACCGTGAGGACGACAACGACTACTTCACCCAGCCCGGCGACCTGTTCCGCCTGCTGACACCGGACGCCCAGCAGCGGCTGTTCGACAACACGGCGCGCAACATCCACGGCGTGTCCGAGCACATCGTGCAAAAGCACATTGCCCATTGCACCCAGGCCGACCCGGCCTATGGCGCGGGCGTGGCCAAGGCGATTGCCGCGCTCAAGGCCGGCAAGTAAGTCCGCCCCGGTATCTCCAAGCCCCCATCGGTCCAGGCCGCCGGGGGCTTTTTCACGCCTATCTTCTGGATTGTTCGCATGGCAAAGGCACGGGCCGCGCACTATGCTGGGGCATCTCCAGGAGAAATCTGCCCATGTCATCCCGCTATCCTTTTCCCGATCTCAACGCCCTGCCCGAGGATATCCGCGCGCGCATCCTCGAAGTCCAGGAAAAAGCCGGCTTCATTCCCAACGTGTTCCTTGCCTTCGCGCGCCGGCCCGCCGAATGGCGCGCGTTCTTTGCCTACCACGATGCGCTGATGCTCAAGGAAGAAGGCTCGCTGACCAAGGGCGAGCGCGAGATGATAGTCACCGTCACCAGCGCCGCCAACCAGTGCCTGTACTGCGTGGTCGCGCATGGCGCCATCGTGCGCATCTACGAGAAGAAACCGCTGCTGGCCGACCAGCTCGCGGTCAACTACCGCAAGGCGCAGATCACGCCGCGCCAGCGCGCCATGCTCGACTTCGCAATGAAGGTCAGCGAGCGCAGCCATGAAATCGACGACGCCGACTTCACGGCGCTGCACGCCCACGGCTTCGATGACGAGGACCTCTGGGACATCGCGGCCATCACTGCGTTCTTCGGACTGTCCAATCGCATGGCCAGCTTTGCGGGCATGCAGCCCAACACCGAGTTCTATCTGATGGGCCGCGTGCCCAAGGACAAGGCCGCGGCGCGGGGCTGACACGCGCCTCAGAAGACTCCGGCCCTGAGCTCGTCCCTGATCCGCAGCAAGGGGGCGCGCTGGCGCAGCAGGCACTCATGCAAGCCGCGTACTTGCTCGCCCAAGCAGTCCAGCGCAGCATGGCAGCGCGCCACGCTCAGCGCGCCTTGGCGCGCGACGCGCCCATGCACCAGCTCCTGCAGCGCGGAATGCAGCAAGGCATGGCCCACAAATATCTGCGCCGCGCCCTGCGCCGAGCTCGGATCTTCCCGATGGACCTCGTAGCCCAGCCCTGGCGCAAGACAGCTGCGCAGTGGCTCCTGCCGCTGCAGCGGCTGCACGCCGGCGCGCGCATAGCCGCCCAGAAGCTCGGCGCGGGCCGCGTCCAGCGCCGACTGCGCCAGCGTGTCGATCTCATCGCACAGCCCGCACAGGTCCTGCGTCGGCTCCCAGCGCTGCAGCAGCGCGGGAAGCTCGGGCAGCACCTGGCGCAGCACCTGCTGCACCAGTCGCGGCTGCAGCTGCGGCCAGCGCTGCTGCTCGAGCAGGATCTCCCGGCCCAGCCGCGCCAGCGTGGGAATCAGCTGCTGCTCGAGCGCCTGCAGCACGCTTTCTTCCAGGTGGTGCAGCAGCACTTCCGCCGGCTTGCGCTGCTTGTAG
>JBBKVU010000341.1:0-24080 GCA_037968595.1 Comamonas sp. | reverse complement strand
CGCTGCCGGCGACACTCCCGCACCCGCGGCCGTCGTGCCCGCAGCACCGGCCGAAGGCGCGGCGCAGATTCCAACCAAGTAATTGGAAAATTCTGAGAAATCTCTTTTAGTAGGGGTTTTTCAGAGTAGAATACTTAGATTGTCCGGGAGGTCAAAGTCTTACAAGACACCTCTAGCTTCCCGGAAGAAAAGATTGAGACGAAGCCGTCGTGGTGAAATTGGTAGACACGCTATCTTGAGGGGGTAGTGGCGAAAGCTGTGCGAGTTCGAGTCTCGCCGACGGCACCATAATATATGCAAAGCCTGCCCAGATGATCAGGCTGTGATCGTGCTGGGCGTGCCTTTGAAGAAGGTATGAGCCCCAGATGAACATCGATCAGTATCTCCCCGTTCTTCTGTTCATCCTGGTAGGTGCATCTATTGGCATCCTGCCTCTGGCATTGGGCTATCTGCTTGGCCCCAATCGTCCGGACGCCGCCAAGAACTCCCCCTACGAATGTGGCTTTGAAGCCTTCGAGGACGCACGTATGAAATTCGACGTGCGCTACTACCTCGTGGCCATCCTGTTCATCCTGTTTGATTTGGAAATCGCTTTTCTCCTTCCTTGGGCAGTGTCGCTCCAAGAAGTGGGTCTGGCAGGTTTCGCCGCTGTTGTGATCTTTCTGGCCATTCTGGTCGTCGGCTTTGCCTACGAGTGGAAAAAAGGTGCGCTGGACTGGGAATGACCGGTATTCAATAAGGAAACACGATGATCGAAGGCGTGATGAAGGAAGGCTTCATCACCACGAGCTATGACTCCGTGGTGAATTGGGCCAAGACCGGTTCGCTGTGGCCCATGACCTTTGGTCTGGCCTGCTGTGCGGTTGAGATGATGCATACTGCCGCGGCGCGCTATGACCTGGGTCGTTTCGGCGCCGAGGTGTTCCGCGCCAGCCCCCGGCAATCCGATTTGATGATTGTTGCCGGCACGCTGTGCAACAAGATGGCTCCGGCCCTGCGCAAGGTTTACGACCAGATGTCGGAGCCACGCTGGGTCATTTCCATGGGATCTTGTGCAAATGGTGGTGGCTACTACCATTACAGCTATTCCGTGGTGCGCGGTTGCGACCGCATCGTCCCGGTGGATGTCTATGTGCCCGGTTGCCCGCCAACCGCGGAAGCACTGATCTACGGGATCATCCAACTGCAGCAGAAGATTCGCCGCACCCATACCATCGCTCGCGTCTAAAGGGTTGATGATGACCGCAATTGCAATTCAGCCCGAAAAACTTCGGGATCTGGTGGCTGCTGCTTTGGGCGAACACGCCCGCAGCGTGACCGTGGCCCTGGGTGAAGTGACCGTGGAAGTGGCCGCAGCGCATTACCTGCAGGCCATGTCGGTGCTCAAGGACCACGCCGACTGCCGTTTCGAGCAGCTGATCGACCTGTGTGGCATCGACTATTCGGCCTATGCCGAAGTCGGCCGCGACGGCCTGCGCTATGCCGCGGTGTCGCACCTGCTGTCGGTGAGCCTCAACCAGCGCGTGCGCGTGCGCGTGTTCTGCCCGGATGACGAGTTCCCGGTCGTGGCCTCGGTCAGCGATATCTGGAACTCGGCCAACTGGTTCGAGCGCGAAGCCTTCGATCTGTTCGGCATCGTGTTTGACGGCCACAACGACCTGCGCCGCATCCTGACCGACTACGGTTTCATCGGCCATCCTTTCCGCAAGGATTTCCCCTTGTCCGGCCATGTCGAAATGCGCTACGACGCCGAACAGCGCCGCGTGGTGTACCAGCCCGTCAGCATCGAGCCGCGTGAAATCACGCCGCGCATCATCCGCGAAGAAAAGTACGGAGGCCTGCATTGAGGTGCTTTGCATCTTGAGTAGACGCACATGGCTGAAATCAAAAATTATTCCCTGAACTTTGGACCGCAGCACCCGGCAGCGCACGGCGTGCTGCGCCTGGTGCTTGAGCTCGACGGCGAAGTGGTGCAACGCGCCGACCCGCACATCGGCCTGCTGCACCGCGCCACCGAAAAGCTCGCCGAGCACAAGACCTACATCCAGTCGCTGCCCTATATGGACCGACTGGATTACGTGTCGATGATGTCCAACGAGCACGCCTACTGCCTGGCCATCGAGAAGCTGCTGGGCCTCGAAGTGCCCAAGCGCGCGCAGTACATCCGCGTGCTGTTCGCCGAAATCACGCGCCTGCTGAACCACCTGATGTGGCTGGGTTCGCACGGCAATGACTGCGGCAGCTCGACCATCCTGATCTACACGT
The DNA here is from genome assembly GCA_037968595.1 of Comamonas sp. Lineage (GTDB taxonomy): Bacteria > Pseudomonadota > Gammaproteobacteria > Burkholderiales > Burkholderiaceae_C > Comamonas. The sequence goes on along the minus strand of JBBKVU010000341.1, from coordinate 21,815 downwards.
TCCGCGAACGCGAAGACCTGATGGACATGTACGAAGCGGTCTCGGGCGCGCGCATGCACGCCGCCTATTTCCGTCCGGGCGGCGTCTACCGCGACCTGCCCGAAAGCATGGCGCAGTACAAGGTCAGCAAGGTCAAGAACGCCAAGGCGATCGAACAGCTCAACCGCAACCGCCAGGGCTCGCTGCTCGACTTCATCGACGACTTCACGCAGCGCTTCCCGCATTGCGTGGACGAGTACGAAACCCTGCTGACCGAGAACCGCATCTGGAAGCAGCGCACCGTGGGCATCGGCGTCGTGCCGCCCGAGCGCGCGCTCAACCTGGGCATGACCGGCCCCATGCTGCGTGGCTCGGGCATTGCCTGGGACCTGCGCAAGACCCAGCCCTACGAAGTCTATGGCGACCTGGACTTCGACGTGCCCGTGGGCGCGACCGGCGACTGCTATGACCGCTATCTGGTGCGCGTCGCGGAAATGCGCGAGTCCAACCGCATCATCAAGCAGTGCGTCGACTGGCTGCGCGTGAATCCCGGTCCGGTCATCACCGACAACCACAAGGTGGCGCCGCCATCGCGTGAGTCGATGAAGTCCAACATGGAAGAGCTGATCCACCATTTCAAGCTGTTCACCGAAGGCTTCCACGTGCCCGAAGGCGAAGCCTATGCATGCGTCGAGCACCCCAAGGGCGAGTTCGGCATCTATCTGGTGAGCGACGGTGCCAACAAGCCCTACCGCCTGAAGATCCGCGCGCCCGGCTTCGCCCATCTGGCGACGCTCGATGAGATGGCCCGCGGCCACATGATTGCCGATGCGGTGGCAATCATTGGCACCATGGATATCGTGTTCGGAGAGATTGACCGATGATGACTGAAGCGACTAAAGCGCGCTTTGCGCGCGAGGTGGCCAAGTACCCGGCCGACCAGAAACAATCGGCTGTGATGGCCTGTCTGTCCATCGTCCAGCAGGAAGAGGGCTGGGTCAGCGCCGAGAACGAGGCCATCATTGCCGACTATCTGGGCATGCCCCAGATCGCCGTGCATGAAGTGACCACGTTCTACAACATGTACAACCAGCAGCCCACCGGCAAGTACAAGCTCAACGTCTGTACCAACCTGCCGTGCCAGCTGCGCGATGGCTACAAGGCCTTGCACCACCTCGAGTCCAAGCTGGGCATCAAGATGGGCGAGACCACGCCCGACGGCATGTTCACGCTGCAGCAGTCCGAGTGCCTGGGCGCCTGCGCCGACTCGCCGGTGATGCTGGTCAATGACCGCTGCATGTGCAGCTTCATGACCAATGACAAGCTCGACGAGCTGGTCGACGGCCTGCGCGCCGCGGAAGGTCAAGCATGAGCCGCGCTGCACAAGACGTTCTCGCCCGCTTTGCCTCCAGCGGCAACGAAACCTGCTTCCACGACCGCCATATCGAGCCCCAGATCTATGCGGGTCTGGACGGCAGCAACTGGTCGCTCAAGGACTATGTCGCGCGCGGCGGCTACCAGGCCCTGCGCAAGATCCTGGCCCAGGACGGCGGCGAAGGCCTGACCCAGGACCAGGTGATTGCCACCGTCAAGGAATCGGGACTGCGCGGCCGCGGCGGCGCGGGCTTCCCCACGGGCCTGAAGTGGAGCTTCATGCCGCGCCAGTTCCCCGGTCAGAAGCACCTGGTGTGCAACTCGGACGAAGGCGAACCCGGTACCTGCAAGGACCGCGACATCCTGATGTTCAACCCGCACATCGTGATCGAAGGCATGGCCATCGCGGCCTACGCCATGGGCATCACGCTGGGCTACAACTACATCCACGGCGAAATCTTCGAGGTCTATGACCGTTTTGAAGCCGCGCTGGAAGAAGCCCGCGAAGCCGGCTTCCTGGGTGACAACATCATGGGCAGCGCGTTCAGCTTCGAGCTGCACGCCCACCACGGTTTTGGCGCCTACATCTGCGGCGAGGAAACCGCGCTGCTCGAGTCGCTCGAAGGCAAGAAGGGCCAGCCGCGCTTCAAGCCGCCGTTCCCCGCGAGCTTCGGTCTGTACGGCAAGCCGACAACCATCAACAACACCGAGACCTTCGCGGCCGTGCCCTGGATCATCCGCAACGGCGGCCAGGCCTACCTCGAATGCGGCAAGCCCAACAACGGCGGCACCAAGATCTACTCGGTCAGCGGTGACGTCGAGATGCCGGGCAACTACGAAGTGCCCATGGGCACGCCGTTCTCCAAGCTGCTCGAGCTCGCCGGCGGCGTGCGCAAGGGCCGCACGCTCAAGGCCGTGATCCCCGGCGGCTCCTCGTCGCCCGTGCTGCCTGCCGACGTGATCATGCAATGCACGATGGACTACGACTCGATTGCCAAGGCCGGCTCGATGCTGGGCTCGGGCGCCGTGATCGTCATGGACGATTCGCGCGACATGGTCGAGTGCCTGCTGCGCCTGTCGTACTTCTATTCGCACGAATCCTGCGGCCAGTGCACGCCTTGCCGTGAAGGCACGGGCTGGCTGTGGCGCGTGGTCCACCGCATTCAGAACGGCCAAGGCCGGCCTGAGGATATCGAGCTGTTGGACTCGGTGTCCGTGAACATCATGGGGCGCACGATCTGTGCGCTGGGCGACGCGGCTGCCATGCCGGTGCGCGCCATGATCAAGCATTTCCGCCCAGAGTTTGAAGCGAAGATCCAGAGCGCTTCCAAACAGACCGCCACGGCGGCCTGATCGCGAGACAAGCATATGGTTGAAATTGAACTGGACGGTCAGAAGGTAGAGATTACCGAGGGCAGCATGGTCATGCATGCCGCCGAGAAGGCCGGTACCTACATCCCTCACTTCTGTTACCACAAGAAGCTTTCCATTGCGGCCAACTGCCGCATGTGCCTGGTCGACGTGGAAAAGGCTCCCAAGCCCATGCCCGCCTGCGCCACGCCGGTGACGCAGGGCATGATCGTGCGCACCAAGAGCGAAAAGGCCATCAAGGCCCAGCAGTCGGTGATGGAGTTTCTGCTCATCAACCACCCGCTGGACTGCCCGATCTGCGACCAGGGCGGCGAATGCCAGCTGCAGGATCTGGCCGTGGGCTACGGTGGCAGCGCCTCGCGCTATGAAGAAGAAAAGCGCGTGGTGTTCAACAAGGACGTGGGTCCGCTGATCTCCATGCAGGAAATGACGCGCTGCATTCACTGCACCCGTTGCGTGCGCTTTGGCCAGGAAGTGGCCGGCGTGATGGAACTGGGCATGATCCACCGCGGCGAGCATTCCGAGATCACCACGGTGGCCGGCGACACGATTGATTCCGAGCTCTCGGGCAACATGATCGACATCTGCCCTGTGGGCGCGTTGACCAGCAAGCCTTTCCGCTACAGCGCCCGTACCTGGGAGCTGTCGCGTCGCAAGTCGGTGAGCCCGCATGATTCGACCGGTGCCAACCTCATCGTTCAGGTCAAGAACCATCGCGTGATGCGCGTTCTGCCGCTGGAAAACGACGCCGTCAACGAATGCTGGATCGCCGACCGCGACCGCTTCTCCTACGAATCGCTCAACAGCGAACAGCGCCTGACCCGCCCCATGCTCAAGCAGGGCGGCGAGTGGAAGGAAGTCGACTGGCAGACCGCCCTTGAATACGTGGCCAACGGCCTGCGGCAGATCAAGCAGGACCATGGCGCGAATTCCATCGGTGCCCTGGTCAGCCCGCACAGCACGCTTGAAGAGCTGCACCTCGCGGGTCAACTGCTGCGCGGCCTGGGCAGCGACAACATCGATCACCGCCTGCGCCACGCTGAATTCGCACCGGCTGCGGGCGTGCAATGGCTGGGCACTTCGGTGGCCTCGCTGTCGCTGCTGCAATCGGCGCTGGTCGTGGGCTCCAACCTGCGCAAGGATCATCCGCTGTTTGCCCAGCGCATCCGCCAGGCAACGCGCAAGGGCTGCAAGGTCCATGCGATCAACGCCCAGGAATACGACTGGGCCATGCCCGTCGCGCAATCAGTGGTGAATGCCGCCGACTGGGAGCAGGCGCTGGCCGATGTGGCCGCCGCCGTGGCCCAGGAAAAGGGCGTGGACGCTCCGGTGCAGGTTGCGGCTTCGAACGACCAGGCCCAGGCAATTGCCAAGGCCCTGCTGTCGGGCGAACGCAAGGCGATTCTGCTCGGCAACGCCGCTGCCCACCATGCACATGCTTCCAGCCTGCTGGCCCTGGCGCAGTGGATTGGCGCGCAGACCGGCGCGACCGTCGGCTACCTGACCGAAGCCGCCAACACCGTGGGCGCGCAATGGGTCAAGGCCCAGCCGCAGCGCGGTGGCCTCAACGCCGGCCAGATGCTGGCTGCAGGCGGACTCAAGGCCGCGCTGCTGCTCAACACCGAACCCGCGTTTGACGCCGCCGGCGGTGCCCGCGGACTCGACGGCGCGCAGATGGTGGTCACGTTGAGCCCGTTCAAGGCCAACATGGACATCAGCGACGTGCTGCTGCCCATCGCGCCGTTCTCGGAAACCCCGGGTACGTTTGTCAACGCCGAAGGTCTGATCCAGAGCTTCCACGCCGTCGTGCGTCCGCTCGACGACACGCGTCCGGGCTGGAAGGTGCTGCGCGTCCTGGCCAATCTGCTGGACGTGCCTGGCATGGCCTACGAGACCGCCCAGGAAGTGCTGGCTGAAATTGCGCAAGGAGCATCGCAGGTGCCTGCAGAGAGTTTGAACAACGCAGCGCTGGCACCCGTGGCCGTGCGCCGCGAAGCGATGGCCGAGCCGGTCGTGGCCAGCATCTATCAGCTTGACGGCCTGGTGCGCCGCGCGGCTTCCCTGCAACTGACGGCAGACGCGCGCGCGGTCGCGTCCCTGGCCCGTGACGGAGGTGCCGCATGATCGACGCCATCTACAACGGCGGCCTGGGCCTGGTGTCCGCCGCCTGGTGGACCGCTGCGGTCTGGCCTGTGCTCTGGATCCTGCTGAAGATCGTCTGCATCGTCGCCCCGCTGATGGGCGCCGTTGCCTACCTGACGCTGTGGGAGCGCAAGCTGCTGGGCTTCATGCAGGTGCGCCACGGTCCCAACCGCGTCGGTCCTTTCGGTCTGCTGCAACCCCTGGCCGACGGCATCAAGCTGCTGACCAAGGAAATCATCCAGCCCACGGCCGCCAGCAAGGGCCTGTTCTTCCTGGGCCCCGTGATGGCCATCATGCCGGCACTGGCCGGCTGGGTCGCCATTCCCTTCGGCCCCGATGTCGCGCTGGCCAACGTCAACGCCGGCATCCTGCTGATCATGGCGATCACCTCGATCGAAGTCTATGGCGTGATCATCGCCGGCTGGGCCTCGAACTCGAAGTACGCCTTCCTCGGCGCGCTGCGCGCCTCGGCGCAGATGGTCAGCTATGAAATCGCCATGGGCTTCTGCTTCCTGGTGGTGATCATGGTCTCGGGCAGCATGAACCTCACGGCCATCGTCATGAGCCAGGGCACGGGCATGGCGGCCAACATGGGCATGAGCATCCTGTCGTGGAACTGGCTGCCCCTGCTGCCGATCTTCATCGTCTACCTGATCTCGGGCGTGGCCGAAACCAACCGCCATCCGTTTGACGTGGTCGAAGGCGAAGCCGAAATCGTTGCCGGCCACATGGTCGAGTACTCGGGCATGGGCTTTGCGGTCTTCTTCCTGGCCGAATACGCCAGCATGTGGCTGGTTTCCATCCTGGCCGTGCTGATGTTCCTCGGCGGCTGGCTGCCACCGTTCGACTTCCTGTCGTTCATCCCCGGATGGATCTGGCTGGGAATCAAGACCTTCGTCGTCGTGTCGATGTTCATCTGGATCCGCGCCACCTTCCCGCGCTTCCGTTACGACCAGATCATGCGTCTGGGCTGGAAGATTTTTATCCCGGTCACCTTGGTGTGGCTGGTCATCGTGGGTGCATGGTTGCACTCGCCTTGGAATATCTGGAAATAAGCGGGGACACAAATGGCTGCTGTTGCTGCTACATCTTTTTCTATCAAGGATTTCTTCAAGAGCTTCATGCTCTGGGAGCTGGTCAAGGGCATGTCGCTCACGGGTCGCTACGCATTTCGCCGCAAGGTGACGGTGCAGTTCCCCGAAGAGAAGACTCCCCTGTCGCCGCGTTTTCGCGGTCTGCATGCACTGCGCCGTTACGAAAACGGCGAAGAGCGCTGCATCGCGTGCAAGCTGTGCGAGGCCGTGTGCCCGGCGATGGCCATCACCATCGAGTCGGAAGTGCGCGATGACGGTTCACGCCGCACCAACCGCTACGACATCGACCTGACCAAGTGCATCTTCTGCGGTTTCTGCGAAGAGAGCTGCCCGGTCGATTCGATCGTCGAGACGCACATCTTTGAATACCACGGCGAAAAACGCGGTGACCTGTACTTCACCAAGGACATGTTGCTGGCCGTTGGCGACCGCTACGAAGCCGACATCGCCGCCGCCCGTGCGGCCGATGCCAAGTACCGCTGAAGCGGCGCCTGATCACCCAAGAAGACTCGATTCATGGACGCCAAAACTGCTTTTTTCTATTTGTTCGCGGTCGTGCTGATCGTCGCCTCGTTCCGCGTGGTGACGGCGCGCAACCCCGTGCATGCCGTGCTCAACCTGATCCTGGCTTTCTCCCAGGCCGCGGCCATCTGGCTGCTGCTCAAGGCCGAGTTCCTCGCGATCGCGCTGGTGCTGGTCTATCTGGGCGCGGTGATGGTGCTGTTCCTGTTCGTGGTGATGATGCTGGACATCCGCATCGACGCGCTGCGCCAGGGGTTCTGGAAGCATTTCCCGCTGGCCGCCTTCATTGGCGTGCTGATCGTGTTTGAAATGGGCATGGTGCTCATGGGTGGCTTCAGCAGCATCGATGAAGCCAAGGCCATCCCGGCCATGGTGCTCAACGCCGCGGGCCAGCCCGAACCCTATTCCAACACCAAGGAACTGGGTCGCCTGCTGTACACCGAGTACCTGTACCCGGTGGAAATCGCGGCCACCATCCTGCTGGTGGCGATGATTGCCGCCATTGCCCTGACCCTGCGCAAGCGCAAGGACAGCAAGGCGATCAATCCCTCCGAACAGATTCGCGTGCGTTCCAAGGACCGCCTGCGCATGGTGAAGGTGGCGGCCACGCGTGCGCCGCAAGTACAAGAGGACGCAGGCGACGCCGCTGCGCAGGAGACCAAGGCATGACGCTCACACTCGGGCATTTCCTGACACTGGGGGCGATGCTGTTCGCCATCGCTGTCATCGGCATTTTTCTGAACCGCAGAAACCTGATAGTTCTGCTCATGGCCATCGAGCTGATGCTGCTGGCCGTGAACATGAATTTCGTGGCCTTCTCCCACTATCTGGGCGACATGCACGGACAGGTGTTCGTGTTCTTCATCCTGACCGTGGCCGCTGCGGAATCGGCGATTGGCCTGGCCATCTTGGTGTTGCTGTTCCGTAACAAGTCCAGCATCAACGCGGAAGATCTCAACACCCTCAAGGGTTGAGCGGCCGCAACTTGCAAGGTTCTCCAGAATGAGTCAAACCCTCTCCGCATCCACCCTGCTGGCCGTGCCCCTGGCACCGCTGGTGGGCTCTGCGCTCGCCGGCCTGTTCGGCACGGCCTTTGGCGGCAATCGCATCGGCCGCGCAGCCAGCCACTCGCTGACCATCCTCGGTGTGCTGATCGCTTTCGTGATCTCCGCCTTCACGCTCAAGAGCGTGGCCATGGACGGCGCCAGCTTCAACGACACGCTCTACACCTGGATGGTGGTCGGCGGCCTGAAGATGGAAGTCGGCTTCCTGGTCGACAGCATCACCGCGATGATGATGGTCGTCGTGACCTTCGTCTCGCTGATGGTGCACATCTACACCATGGGCTACATGAAGGAAGACGACGGCTACAACCGTTTCTTCGCCTACATCTCGTTGTTCACCTTCTCCATGCTGATGCTGGTGATGAGCAACAACCTGCTGCAGCTGTTCTTCGGCTGGGAAGCCGTGGGCCTGGTGTCGTACCTGCTGATCGGCTTCTGGTACAACAAGCCGACCGCGATCTTCGCCAACATGAAGGCCTTCCTGGTCAACCGTGTCGGTGACTTCGGCTTCATCCTGGGCATCGGCCTGATCGGCGCCTATGCGGGCACGCTCAACTACAGCGAGATCTTCGCCAAGTCGCAGGAACTGGGCGCACTGAGCTTCCCCGGCACCGACTGGATGCTGATCACCGTGATCTGCATCTGCCTGTTCATCGGCGCCATGGGCAAGTCGGCGCAGTTCCCGCTGCACGTCTGGCTGCCCGACTCGATGGAAGGCCCGACACCCATCTCCGCGCTGATCCACGCCGCGACCATGGTCACGGCCGGCATCTTCATGGTGTCGCGCATGTCGCCGCTGTTCGAGCTGTCGGACACCGCGCTGAACTTCATCCTGATCATCGGCGCCATCACCGCGCTGTTCATGGGCTTCCTGGGCATCATCCAGACCGACATCAAGCGCGTGGTCGCCTACTCGACGCTGTCGCAGCTGGGCTACATGACCGTCGCGCTGGGCGCTTCGGCCTACTCGGTCGCGGTGTTCCACCTGATGACCCATGCGTTCTTCAAGGCACTGCTGTTCCTTGGCGCCGGTTCGGTCATCATGGGCCTGCACCACAACCAGGACATGCGCTGGATGGGTGGCGTGCGCAAGTACATGCCCATCACCTGGATCACTTCGCTGCTGGGCTCGCTGGCCCTGATCGGCACGCCGCTGTTCTCGGGCTTCTACTCGAAGGACATGATCATCGAGGCCGTGCACTTCAGCCAGCTGCCGGCTGCCGGCTTCGCGCACTTCGCCGTGCTTGCCGGTGTGTTCGTGACCGCGTTCTACTCGTTCCGCATGTACTTCCTGGTCTTCCACGGCAAGGAACGCTACGACCAGAACCCCGACGCGCACCACGATGACCACCATGACGCGCATGACGACCACCACGGCCATGGCCACGATGCCAAGCCGCACGAATCGCCCTGGGTGGTGACCGTGCCGCTGGTGCTGCTGGCGATTCCTTCGGTGTTCGTGGGCTTCTTCACCATCGACCACATGCTGTTCGGCTCGTTCTTCGACGGCGTGATCACGGTCGACGGCGCCAAGCACGGCGCGATGGCCGGCATCGAGGGCATGTTCCACGGTGCGCTGGCCATGGCCATCCACGGCCTGCAGACCGCGCCGTTCTGGCTGGCTCTGTCGGGCGTGGCGCTGTCCTACTACATGTACATGGTCAACCCGGCTCTGCCCGCGGCGATCAAGCGCAGCTGCATGCCGATCTTCAACCTGCTCGAGAACAAGTACTACCTCGACTGGTTCAACGAGAACGTGCTGGCCCGCGGAACGCGTGCCCTGGGCACGTTCCTGTGGAAGGTCGGCGACCAGGCCATCATCGACGGCGCTGTGGTCAACGGCTCCTGGAAGGTCGTGGCGCGCATCGCTGCCTGGGCGCGCGCCCTGCAGACCGGCTATATCTACCACTACGCGTTGGTCATGATCCTGGGCATCTTCCTGCTCATGACCTACTTCGTGTGGCTCAACAAGTAAGGGAAGAACAAAAATGGGTTTGTTGAGTCTTGCCATCTGGACGCCGATTGCATTCGGTGTCCTGCTGCTGGCCCTGGGCCGCGACGAGCACGCACGTGCTGTTCGCTGGCTTGCGCTGGTTGGTGCCCTGGTCGGCCTGGCGGTCACGCTGCCGCTGTACCAGGGTTTCGACAACGGCACGGCCGCCGCGCAGTTCGTCGAAAAGGTGCTCTGGATAGAGCGCTTCAACGTCAATTACCACCTCGGCCTTGACGGCCTGTCGTTCTGGTTCGTGCCGCTGACGGCCTTCATCACGGTGATCGTGGTGATCGCTTCCTGGGAATCGATCACCGAGCGCGTGAACCAGTACATGGCCGCGTTCCTGATCCTCTCGGGTCTGATGATCGGTGTGTTCAGCGCGCTTGACGGCATGCTGTTCTACGTGTTCTTCGAAGCCACGCTGATTCCGATGTACCTGATCATCGGTATCTGGGGCGGCCCGAACAAGATCTACGCGGCGTTCAAGTTCTTCCTGTACACGCTGCTTGGCTCGCTGCTGATGCTGATCGCGCTGATCTACCTGTACGTGCAGTCGGGCGGCAGCTTCGATCTGAAGACCTGGTATGCGATGCCGCTGTCGGCGTCGGCCCAGACCTTCCTGTTCTTCGCCTTCTTCGCGGCATTTGCCGTGAAGGTGCCGATGTGGCCGGTGCACACCTGGCTGCCCGACGTTCACGTCGAGGCGCCCACCGGCGGCTCGGCCGTGCTGGCGGCCATCATGCTCAAGCTCGGTGCCTACGGTTTCCTGCGCTTTTCCATGCCCATCGCTCCCGACGCCGCGCGCGAATGGGCCTGGCTGATGATTGCACTGTCGCTGGTGGCCGTGATCTACGTGGCCATGGTGGCGCTGGTGCAAAAGGACATGAAGAAGCTGGTGGCTTATTCGTCCGTCGCCCACATGGGCTTCGTGACCCTGGGCTTCTTCATCTTCAACGACCTGGGCGTGTCCGGCGGTCTGGTGCAGATGATTGCCCACGGCTTTGTCTCGGGCGCGATGTTCCTGTCGATCGGCGTGCTGTACGACCGTGTGCATTCGCGTGAGATCGCTGCCTACGGCGGTGTGGTCAACACCATGCCCAAGTTCGCCGCGTTTGCCCTGTTCTTCGCCATGGCCAATTGCGGGCTGCCCGCGACGGCCGGCTTCGTCGGCGAATGGATGGTCATCCTGGGTGCCGTGAAGTTCAACTTCTGGATCGGCCTGGGCGCCGCCACCGCGCTGATCTTCGGCGCCAGCTACACGCTGTGGATGTACAAGCGGGTCTACCTGGGCCCGATCGCCAACGACAATGTGCGTGGCCTGACCGACCTCAATGCCCGCGAATTCCTCGTGATGGCGGTGCTGGCGGTGGCCGTGCTCTACATGGGCGTGTACCCCAAGCCCTTCACGGATGTGATGGACGTTTCCGTGGCCCAGCTGTTGCAGCAGGTCGCCTTGTCCAAGCTTCCCTGACCAGACTGAACTGAGAGACTCGAGATGATTGACAACATCAGCTGGCTTGCGATCTACCCGGAGATCATTCTCCTGGTCATGGCATGCGTGATCGCCCTGGTCGACCTGGGCGTGCACAGCCCACGCCGCACCGCTACCTATGTGCTGACGCTGCTGACCCTGGCGGTGGTGGCCGTGCTGCAAGGCTTCTATGCCTCGAGCGGCCAGACTTTCTATGGCTGGGGCAACATGGTGGTCAGCGATGCCATGGGCAACTGGCTCAAGTGCTTCGCCACCGTGGCGCTGATGGTGACCCTGGTCTACGGCCGGCCCTATGCCGCCGACCGCGACATGCTGCGCGGCGGTGAGCTGTTCACGCTGTCCATGCTGGCACTGCTGGGCATGTTCATCATGATCTCGGGCAACAACTTCCTGGTGCTGTATCTCGGCCTGGAACTGCTGACGCTGTCGAGCTATGCGCTGGTCGCGCTGCGCCGCGACAACGAGGCCGCCGTCGAAGCCGCGATGAAGTATTTCGTGCTCGGCGCGATGGCCAGCGGTTTCCTGCTGTACGGCATGTCGATGCTGTACGGCGCCACGGGTTCGCTCGATATCGGCCAGGTCTTCAAGGCCATCAATTCGGGTGAGATCCGCCACCAGGTGCTGGTCTTCGGTCTGGTGTTCGTGGTTGCCGGTCTGGCGTTCAAGCTGGGTGTCGTGCCTTTCCACATGTGGATTCCCGACGTCTACCAGGGCGCTCCCACGGCAGTCACGCTGCTGATCGGCGGCGCGCCCAAGCTGGCCGCCTTCGCTATCACCATTCGTTTGCTGGTCGACGGTCTGCTGCCGCTGGCAATCGACTGGCAGCAGATGCTGGCGGTGCTGGCCATAGGCTCGCTGCTCGTGGGTAACCTCGCGGCGATTGGGCAGAGCAACCTCAAGCGCATGCTGGCCTACTCGACGATTTCGCAGATGGGCTTCGTGCTGCTGGGCCTGCTGTCGGGCGTGGTCAACGGCCATGTCGATCCCGCAACGGTCGAGAACGCCTACAGCTCGGCGATGTTCTACGTCGTCACCTATGTGCTGACCACGCTGGCCACGTTCGGCGTGGTGCTGCTGCTGGCGCGCGAAGGCTTCGAGAGCGAAGAGATCTCCGATCTCGCCGGTCTGAACCAGCGCAGCCCGCTGTATGCCGGCGTGATGGCCATCTGCATGTTCTCGATGGCCGGTATTCCTCCGCTGGTCGGCTTCTACGCCAAGCTGTCGGTGCTGCAATCGCTGATCGCTTCGGGCGAGACCGCCTACATTGCCCTGGCCGTGTTCGCGGTGGTGATGTCGCTGATCGGCGCGTTCTACTACCTGCGCGTCGTCAAGGTCATGTACTTCGATGAACCCATCACCGCGACCAGCGTGTCGGCGCCGCTCGACGTGCGCGTCGTGCTGTCGGTCAACGGCGCGCTGGTGCTGCTGCTGGGCGTGATGCCCGGCGGCCTGATGTCGCTGTGCGCGGACGCCATTGTCCGTGCCCTGGCTTCCTGAGAAAGCATGATCCAAGCGTGACACAGACAGCCTCCATCTGGCTGGTGATATTGGCGGCCCTGGTGGCCGCCAATTTGCCATTCATCAACCACCGCTGGTTCATCGTCGGGCCGGTCGCGCCCGGGCGCAAGCCGCTGCCCATGCGCTTGCTTGAGTTGCTGCTGCTGTATTTCCTCGTTGGCGGCCTGGCGCTGCTGCTAGAGCGGCGTGTCGGCCAGATCGCACCCCAGGGCTGGGAGTTCTACGCGATCACCGCTACACTGTTTCTCACGCTGGGTTTCCCCGGCTTTGTGTACCGCTATCTGGTCAAAAGACGTCAGTAGGGCGTCCGGACCGGTCAGGTAATTCGCCATGAAGGTCCTTGATCTCGGTTGCCAGCACGGCCATGTCTTCGAAGGCTGGTTTGCGTCGGAAGACGATTTCCAGTCGCAGAAGGCGCGCGCCCTGGTGCTGTGCCCGATGTGTGGCGACTCCCATATCGACAAGCGACTGAGCGCGCCACGGCTGAATCTGGGCGCCCCGGCACCGGCCGTGCGCCCCGGGACCGACCCCTCATCTTCCACGCCGGCTACCGCCCCCGCAGGCTCGCGCCAGGCCATGCAGGCGGCCTGGCTGCGCATGTCGCGCGAACTCATTGCCAAGACCGAGGATGTGGGCGCGCGCTTTGCCGACGAGGCGCGGCGCATGCACCATGGTGAAATCGAGCAGCGCGCGATCCGCGGGCAGGCCAGCGTCGAGGACGCCGTGGCGCTGATCGAGGAAGGCATAGGCGTGCTGCCGTTGGCGCTTTCCGACAGCGCCAAGGAAACCTTGCAGTAGAGCGCATTTGCCGCAGGCAGGGCGGCTGAATTGTCGCCTCAACGTCTGTTTTCCTGCTTTGTTCGGTCGGAAATGTTGCTTCCAGACAATCTGGGCAACATTTTTGCACCCGCACTGCAGGCCCGATGTTGGCGGGCACTTCGCTTGCAAGCCAGGCTTTACCATGCCGGCGCCAGGCGGTTTTGCGGCGCTGCAACACGCTTAAGCGTTTGTACGGGCGTATTTGCCCCAGTGTTCGCCGGGAGGCTGCGGCATACGATGCGATGCATATCCCCCCAGGTAGCGCCACACGGCCTGCCAGGGACGGTTTTGCAGCATCACCGGAGCGGCCAGAGCGCACATGAGCGACGTCATTCTTGAGACCAGCCACCTGACCAAAGAGTTCAAGGGGTTCACCGCGGTCAGCGATGTAAACCTTTCGGTCCGCCGCGGCGCCATCCATGCGTTGATCGGGCCGAACGGCGCGGGGAAAACCACCTGTTTCAACCTGCTGACCAAGTTCCTGGAACCCACGTCCGGCAGCATACGCTTCAACGGCACAGACATCACGCGCGCCCAGCCTTCGCAGATCGCGCGCCTGGGAGTGATTCGCTCGTTCCAGATTTCAGCGGTGTTCTCGCACCTCACGCTGCTGGAGAACGTGCGCGTGGGTCTGCAGCGGCAACTGGGTACGGCCTTTCATTTCTGGCGCAGCGAGAAGATGCTGGACCAGCTCAACGGCCGGGCCATGGAGCTGCTGGCCGAAGTCAATCTCGAGCACCTGGCCGACGAGCTCACGGTGAACCTGCCCTATGGTCGCAAGCGCGCACTGGAAATCGCCACCACGCTGGCCATGGACCCGGAACTGATGCTGCTTGACGAGCCCACCCAAGGCATGGGCCACGAGGACGTGGACCGCGTGACCCAGCTGATCAAGAAGGTTTCGGCCGGGCGCACCATTCTGATGGTCGAGCACAACATGAAGGTCGTCTCCAGCATTGCCGACTGCATCACGGTGCTGCAGCGCGGCGCGGTGCTGGCCGAAGGCCCTTATGCCGAAGTTTCAAGCAATCCGAAAGTGATGGAAGCCTACATGGGAACCACCGACGGCCAGCTGCAGGGAGCGCACTGAGATGGCCGACAACAAGACAAACGCGGGCCAGCCCGCGCTCGAAATCAAGGGTCTGCAGGCCTGGTACGGCGAGTCGCATGTGCTGCATGGCGTGGACATGACGGTGCAGCCCGGCGAAGTGGTGACGCTGCTGGGGCGCAACGGCGCGGGCCGCACCTCGACGCTGCGCGCGGTCATGGGGCTGACGGGGTCGCGCAAGGGCTCGGTCAAGGTCAATGGCGTGGAAACCATACAGATGCCCACGCACCGCATTGCCCACCTGGGCCTGGGCTACTGCCCCGAGGAACGCGGCATCTTCGCCAGCCTGAGCTGCGAGGAAAACCTGCTGTTGCCCCCCGTGCTCAAGACTGGCGAGAAGGGCATGTCGGTCGAGGAGATCTATGCGATGTTCCCCAATCTCGCCGAACGCCGCCACAGCCAGGGCACGCGCCTGTCGGGCGGCGAGCAGCAGATGCTGGCCGTGGCGCGCATTCTGCGCACCGGCGCGCGGCTGCTGCTGCTCGATGAAATTTCCGAGGGCCTGGCGCCGGTGATCGTGCAGGCGCTGGCGCGCATGATCACCGCGCTGCGCCAAAAGGGCTACACGGTGGTCATGGTCGAGCAGAACTTCCATTTCGCCGCGCCGCTGGCCGACCGTTTCTACGTCATGGAGCACGGCCGCATCGTCGAGCGCTTCGGCGCTGCCGAGCTGCAGGCCAAGATGCCGGTGCTCAATGAATTGCTGGGCGTATAGCCCGGTGTTTTGTGGGTGTCCGCGCCGTGCGCGGCCCCGTTTTTTTCCGTTCTAGCCTTTATCCCTCCAGGAGATATCCCCATGAAGACTTCGTTGACCACGCTGGCTTGCGTACTGGCTGCTGCAGGTCTGGTGACCCCGTTGGCCCAGGCCCAGGAAAAAGTGAAGATTGGTTTCGTCACCGACATGTCCGGCCTGTATGCCGACGTCGAGGGCAAGAACGGCGCGCTGGCCATGCAGATGGCCATCGATGACTTCGGCGGCAAGGTGCTGGGCCAGCCGATCGAGCTGGTCTCCGCCGACCACCAGAACAAGGCCGACATCGCCGCCAGCAAGGCGCGCGAATGGATTGATACCCAGGGCGTGACCCTGGTGTTCAGCGGCACGAACTCGGGCACGGCGCTGGCGGTGTCGCAGGTCGCCAACGAAAAGAAGCGGGTGCACTTCAACAACGGCGCGGGCTCGTCGGCGCTGACCAACGAGCAATGCAATCCCTACACCGTGCACTATGCCTATGACACCGTGGCGCTGGCCAAGGGCACGGGCGGCGCGGTGGTCGATCGCGGCGGCAAGGACTGGTTCTTCCTGACGGCCGACTACGCGTTTGGCCAGGCGCTGGAAACCGACACCACGGCCGTGATCAAGGCCAAGGGCGGCAAGGTGCTGGGCGGCGTCAAGCACCCGCTCAACGCTTCGGACTTCTCCTCGTTCCTGCTGCAGGCCCAGGCTTCCAAGGCGCAGATCCTGGGCCTGGCAAACGCCGGCGGCGACACCATCAACGCCATCAAGGCGGCCAAGGAATTCGGCATCAACAAGACGATGAAGACCGCCGGCCTGCTGGTGTTCCTGACCGACATCCACAGCCTGGGCCTGAAGAACACCGAAGGCCTGCTGCACACCACCAGCTGGTACTGGGACATGAACGACGCCTCGCGCGCCTTTGCCAACAAGTTCTTTGCCAAGACCAAGCGCATGCCTACCGACGTGCAGGCCGCCGATTACTCGGCCGTGACGCAATACCTCAAGGCCGTGCAGGCGGTCAAGACCACCGACGCCGACAAGGTCATGGCCTATCTCAAGAGCACGCCGCTGTCGGACTTCTACGCCAAGGGCAGCATCCGTCCCGACGGCACCTACGCGCATGACATGTACCTGGTCGAAGTCAAGTCGCCCGCCGAGTCGAAGAAGCCCTGGGATTACCTGAAGGTGCTGTCGACTCTGCCCGGCAACCAGGTCTTCACGACCAAGGCCGAAACCAAGTGCGCGCTCTGGAAATAAGAGCGACTGCGGGGCCCCTGGGACGTCGTTGCGACGCCAGGGCCTTGTGAGCCGCGGCTAGCTGCTTTTCCTTCTCTTACCTTTCGCGTATACCCCATGGAAATTCTAGGTGTTTCTTTGCCGGGCCTGATGAGCCAGCTCCTTCTGGGGTTGGTCAACGGCTCGTTCTATGCGATCTTGAGTCTGGGCCTGGCCGTGATTTTCGGCCTGCTCAACGTGATCAATTTTGCACATGGGGCCTTGTTCATGCTGGGGGCCGTGAGCACCTGGATGGCGATGAACTACTTCGGCATCAACTACTGGGTGATGCTGCTGCTGTCGCCGCTGCTGGTGGGTTTGCTGGGGGTGTTGATTGAGCGGTTTCTGCTGCGCTGGATCTACCGCCTCGATCATCTCTACGGCCTGCTGCTGACGCTGGGCCTGTCGCTGCTGATCGAAGGCGTGTTCCGCTCGGTCTACGGCGTGTCGGGCCTGGGCTATGACACGCCCGAGCTGCTCGAAGGCGCAACCGATCTGGGCTTCATGATGCTGCCCAACTACCGTGCCTGGGTGGTGCTGGCCTCGGTGACCGTGTGTCTCGCCACCTGGTTCGTGATCGAGAAGACGCGCCTGGGCGCCTATCTGCGCGCCGGCACCGAGAACCCGCGCCTGGTCGAAGCTTTCGGCGTCAACGTGCCCGTGATGATCACGCTGACCTATGCATTTGGCGCAGGCCTTGCCGCCTTTGCGGGCGTGCTCGCGGCGCCGGTCTACCAGGTCACGCCGCTGATGGGGCAGAACCTGATCATCGTGGTGTTTGCCGTGGTGGTGATTGGCGGCATGGGCTCGATCATGGGCGCCATCCTCACCGGCCTGGGTCTGGGCGTGATCGAAGGCCTGACCAAGGTCTTCTATCCCCAGGCTTCCTCGACCGTGGTGTTTGTCATCATGGTCATCGTTCTTCTGATTCGCCCCGCCGGCTTGTTCGGTAAAGAAAAATAAGGGGCCCCGCACATGAACACCAAGCTTCTCGCAAAAATAGGCTACGGCCTGCTGCTGCTGGCCCTGATCGTCGCGCCGTTTGCCGGCGCCTACCCGGTATTCGTGATGAAGCTGATGTGCTTCGCACTGTTTGCCGCGGCGTTCAATCTGCTGCTGGGCTATACCGGTCTGCTGTCCTTCGGCCATGCCGCCTTTCTGGGCACGGCGGCCTATATCACCGGCTACAGCATGAAGTTCTGGGGCCTGTCGCCCGAGATGGGCATGCTGGCCGGCACGCTGGGCGGCGCCTTGCTGGGCCTGCTGTTTGGCTGGCTGGCGATCCGCCGCCAGGGCATTTATTTCTCCATGATCACGCTGGCCCTGGCGCAGATGGTTTTCTTTGTCTGCCTGCAGGTGCCCTACACCGGCGGCGAGGACGGCCTGCAGGGCGTGCCGCGCGGCAAGCTGTTCGGCCTGATCGATCTGGCCAATGACCTGACCATGTACTACGTGGTGCTGGTGATCGTGGTCGCGGCATTCCTGCTGATCGTGCGCACCGTGCATTCGCCGTTCGGCCAGGTGCTCAAGGCCATCAAGGAAAACGAGCCACGCGCGATTTCGCTGGGCTATGACACCACGCGCTTCAAGCTGCTGGCCTTTGTGCTGTCGGCCGCGCTCACGGGTCTGGCGGGCTCGCTCAAAACCGTGGTGCTGGGCTTTGCCACGCTGTCGGACGCGCACTGGACCACGTCGGGCCATGTGGTGCTGATGACGCTGATGGGCGGGCTGGGCACGCTGTCCGGGCCCATCGTCGGCTCGGCGGTGGTGGTGCTGATCGAGAACAAGATCGGCGAACTCGGTACCTTCCTGGGCCGCATCACGGGCTTCGAATGGTTCAACACGCTGGGTGAGTCGGTGACCATCGTGACCGGCCTGATCTTTGTGGTCTGCGTGCTGGCGTTCCGCCGCGGGATCATGGGGGAGCTCAACGCCTGGCTGGCGCGCAGGAAGGCTTGAAATCGTTGCTGTCTTAATGGCAGCCGTGGGCAGTGACTGGGTCTCGCCCCGGCAGCCAAAGGAAAGGCGAGCGGGGGCACCTGGTTCCTGCTGTCTGCGACCCTGCGCGCGCCAAGACTGGGCGCGCGCAGCCAGAAGGGCGGTTACCGATACCGCTCGCCCCAAGAGCGTTGCGCACCGATTCCGTTCACCCTGAGCTTGTCGAAGGGCCACCGATCACCCTGAGCCTGCCCAAGGGTCAGAGCTTCAGCCGCTGTGCATATCCCGTCATTTCCAGATAGCCGCGCCCGCGCAGCGCGCCGCCATGGGCCTCGCGCAGATTGCTGAGACCTTCCCAGTAGATCGTTCCGGTCGATGCGCGGCTGTCGAGTTCCTGGGCGTCGAGCAGCGCCTCTACCCGCCAGCTGCCCGCGGGCGTGGCGACAAGCCATTCGACGGGATAGCGCGCGCCGCTGGCCGGGCTGGCCCACCAGCGCTGTGGCGTGAACGTCACTTCCTGGGCCGTGAAGATGCGCGGCTGCTGGCTCGGGGCGCGCCAGGATCCGCCGGACCAGAGGCTGCTGCCATCGGGCCGGCGCAGGCGGAAGGCCGTGAGCGCGCTGCCGTCGTCGAGATTCATGCCAATCCAGTCCCAGCCCTGGGCCTCGGGGTGCATCAGGGCGTCGCTGACTTCATGGTCCAGCCAGGCGCGGTTGGCGGCCTTGGCATCGATGGCAAGTTTCTCACCGTCCAGCGTGATGTGGCCGCCGACCGCGAGCTGCGGCTGGCTGTAGTAATAGCTTGCCTGGGATGCATCGGGGCCCTTGCGCGAGAGCCCGGCCTGGCCTTGCAGCAGCACGGGCTGGGTGGTGGCCAGCTGCAGGTCGAGATCGAAGCCGTCGCCCGCGATATGCGCAGCATAGCGGCTGGCTTGCGCGGCCAGACCTGCAAGTGCCGGTGTGCGGCGCAGAAACCAGCTGCCCAGCTGCACATCGGTATCGCCGGCGCGCGCATGGGCCAGGCCCATGCCTTCGCGCGCGCTGCGCTGGGAATGCAGCTGGCGCTTGCCGGCGACATCGGTCAGCGCGGCGTGGGCGAATACCAGCTGGCGCGCGGCAAAGGCCGAGCGCAGGTTCTGCGTGGCGGGCACGCGCGAACGGAAGAACGTCAGCTGGAAACCCAGCAGCCGGCCCCGGGCCTGCACCTGGCCGGTGATGTACCACCATTCGGTGGCCAGCTCCGGGTGGCTGCCGAAGTCGCGCGGAAATTCCAGTGAACGCGCGGGCAGGGCGTGGGTGGCAGGCGGCAGCGCCAGCATGCCCATGCCCGCCGCGGCCTGGCTCAGCCAGCGGCGGCGGGAGTCGTGAAACGGCGGTAGTGCAGGAAGACATGCAGACATGGCATCTGCCAATGTAGCGCAGCCGCCGCGGCTGGCGATCAGTAGGTCATCTTCAGCTGGAAGATCGCGGTCGTGCCGCTGACTTCGTTGCCGACGATCAGCAGCGGCTTGCCGTTGGGCGAGGAGGCCGCGGGAACGAAGTGCAGACCTTCGGGGCCCAGGTCGCCGACCTTGTCGAGGTTCTTCGCCGGGTCCAGATCCCAGCCTTCGCGGGTGTTGAGGTAGTCCATCTGCAGCGGCGCCTTGGGGTTGGTGATGTCATAGACCAGCACGCCGCCCATGCGCTCCAGACCGACAAAGGCAAAGGTCTTGCCGCCCACCTTGCCCACGGCCAGGCCTTCGGGCTCGGGGCCCTTGGCGCTGCTGCGCGCATCGGCCTTGGCGAGGGCGTCGTGGCCGGAGTTGAAGTAGGTCTTGCACGGGATGCTGCGCGCGCTGCCGAGCTTGCAGGCATCGCTGGCGAGGAACTTCTCGATTGCCGCGCCCGAGTCCCAGACCAGGGCGCCGTTGTCGTCCCAGATCGAGAACGAGCGGCCGCCGAAGGCATACAGGTTGTCGTACATCAGGCGGTCGCCCGTGGGGCTGGCCACGCCGGCCGCGGTGTACATCACGGGCGTGCCGTCGGCGTTCTGCTGGTAGCCCTGGGTCCAGGTGACCTTGAGGCGGCCCAGCACATCATCGTCGCGGCACTTGCCCGGCGCACCGGCCGTGGCGCCGCAGTAGGCAAAGGTCGCGGGGTTGAGCAGTCCGCCCGCTGCCAGGGCGTTCAGGTGGGCCGGCAGGTCGTCGCCCTTGCGGCCGCTCCAGCCCTTGGCATTGCTCAGGTGCTTGACGCGGAATTCCTCCATGAATCCCTGGCTGGTGTCGCCGTTCAGGTAGGCCGGATTGTTCTCGCCCCAGGCGCGCGCATCGCCCTCGTTGGCCGTGACGAGATAGGTCTTGCCACCGGCGTCATAGGCCGCGATGCTGTCGGGCAGGTAGAGGCTGCGCAGACCGCCCCAGTTCGCGATGTTGATCTTGCCGTCCTCGTCCTGGATGTCGAGCGCATTGGCGGCCAGGCTGTTGTCCTTGAAGCCCAGCGCGGTCACCGAGGTGACCGTCGCCGAGGTCAGGTCGATGCGCGCCAGCGCGTTGTTCTCCTGCAGCGTGACCCAGGCCGTGCGGCTGTCGGCCGAGACGGCAATGTATTCGGGCTCGAAGTCCTTGGCCGCGGTGGCCTTGGGGCCGAAGATGCGCACACCGCGCGCGCGCAGCGCGGCTTCCTGGCCATTGAACTGGCTGAAGCCGGCGGTGCGCGCCACGGGCTTGCTGGCGTTGCTGACGTCGATCACGCTGACCGAGCCTTCGGGGTCGATCTGGTAGTCGTCGCTGGGCTCGCCTTCGTTGGCGACCAGCACATACTTTCCGTCGGGCGAGAACGTCACCATGTCGGGCTGGGCGCCGATCTCGATCTGGCTGATCAAGGCCAGCGAGCCGGCGTCGTACAGCGCCATGCGGCCGTTGTCGGTCTTGACCTTGGCCTGCATGGCCACGGCAACCACGCCATTGCGCACCGCCACGCTGTTGATTTCCGCACCGGCCAGCACCGCCTGGCCTTCGATGCGGCCCACCTTGACGGGCTTGGCCGGGTTGCTCAGGTCCAGCACGTCGACGGCACCGGCCAGCGCGTTGACCACGAAGCTGCGCTTGCTGGCGGCGTCGTAGGCGGTGATTTCGGCGGCGCTCTTGACGAATTCGCCGGTGGCGTAGCTGCCTATCTTTTCCAGCACCACGGTCAGCGGCGTGGCCTCGGCGGCCGGCGGCGGCGTGACGACGGCTTGCGGGGTGCCGTCGCCGCCACAGGCGGCAAGCAGGGCGGCGGCAAGAACGCTCAGCATGGGCAGACGGGTGTGGGCAGGAAGCGAGCGCAGGGAAGAAACCATGGTGGGTCGGAGCGTATGCAGTGGACGAAGCCTGCGTTGTAGCGGGCATTCGTGACACTGGCGTGAATC
>JBBKVU010000340.1:0-3452 GCA_037968595.1 Comamonas sp. | reverse complement strand
TGGCCGTGGCGCGCCGCGCCAAGGGCCTGGTCGACGCGGCGAAACGCGTCTTGGGAGCCCGCGGCTTTCATGGTCGTGCCCAGCGCGCAAACCACGGCGTCGGCCTGCCACCACTCCGCGCCTTCGGGCAGGGCGTCGTAATCGACCACGGGCGCGAGCAGCTTGGGGTGGGTCAGCGCCAGCGCGCGGCGCACGGGAGCGCTCACCTGGGTGATGCGCGCGTCGGCCAGGGCCAGGCGCAGCACATGGCTGCCGACCAGGCCGCTGGCGCCTGCAAGCAAAAGCTTCATTTCAAGGTCCTTGCTGAAGTATGCGGGAGGGGCTGGACGCCATCATGCTACGGCGCGTGGTCTCGTGCCGGCGTCGCCGTGTTCAGGCCTGCAGCGCCGGCCAGTCGGTATAGCCTTCGGCCCCGCGGCCATAGTAGGAGGCATGCGAGGCTTGCACCAGTTCGGCGCCGGTTTGCAGGCGCTCGACCAGGTCGGGATTGCCAATGAACGGCCGCCCGAAGGCAACCGCGTCGACCAGGCCCTTGGCGCGGCGCGCCACGGCCAGATCGAGGTCATAGCCGTTGTTGCCGATATAGGCGCCGTCGAACCGGGCGCGCAGCGCGTCGAGGTCGATATGGGCGGGCAGATCGCGCGTGCCGCCGGTCGCGCCTTCGACAAAGTGCAGGTAGGCGAGCTTGAGCGGGTTGAGCTGCTCGATCAGGTGGCCGTACAGCGCCATGGGGTCGCTGTCCAGCGGCGTGTTGCCGACATTGGGTGTCGCGGGCGAAAGGCGTATGCCCACGCGCTCGCTGCCCCAGACGCCTATCACCGCCTCGGTGACTTCGCGCGTCAGGCGCGTGCGGTTCTCGATGGAGCCGCCATAGGCGTCGGTGCGCTGGTTGGTCGAGTCGCGCAGGAACTGCTCGAGCAGATAGCAGTTGGCCGAATGCACTTCCACCCCATCAAAGCCCGCCCGCTTGGCGCATTCGGCCGCATGGCGGTACTGCGCGATCAGCGCCGGGATTTCGTGGGTTTCCAGCGCGCGCGGCGTGGAGACTTCGACCACGCCCTGGGCGGTATAGGTCGTGCCTTCGGCCTTGAGCGCCGAGGGTGCAACCGGCGCCTGGCCGTTCGGCTGAAGGTCCACATGCGAGTAGCGGCCCACATGCCACAGCTGGGCCACGATCACGCCGCCGGCGGCATGCACGGCGTCGGTCACCAGTTTCCAGCCCGCCACCTGGGCGTCGCTCCAGATGCCGGGCGTCGCCGCATAGCCGCGCGCGGTGGGCGAGATGTTGATGGCTTCGCTGATCAGCAGGCCGGCGCTGGCGCGCTGGGCGTAGTAGGTGGCGTGCATGGCATTGGGAACGCCGTCTTCTCCCATGCGGCTGCGTGTCAGCGGGGCCATCACGATGCGGTTGGCGAGTTGCAGCGCGCCCAGCGCGGTGGGGGAAAACAGATCGGTGGAAGTGGTGTTTTTCATTTGCTGTTTAAAGTTGACCAGTCGTCTAGTCGATGGGTAAAAAAATGCGTTTCAGCGCAGCAGTTGCTGCGTGGTCAGACGCGCGGTCTCGAACGGCGCGCCATGCCGGTTGACCTTGCCCAGCAGCGAGGCGCCCAGCCACAGCTGATACAGAGATTCGGCCAGTGGCGGCGCGGGCATGGGGGTGGCGATGGAACCATCAGCCTGCCCCTGGACAATGCAACGCGCAATCCGGGCGATCACCGCATCCGTGCCCTGGCGCAGCACCTGGCGCATGTCTTCCGACAGATCGCAGACTTCGGGGCCGAGCTTGACGACCAGGCATTTGTCCACGGGAAGATCCACGCCCTGGGTCGTGGCCCAGTGATCGAAATAGGCCATCAGCTTTTCGGCGCCGCTGGCCGGCCCGATGAACAGTGCGTCGAGCTCGGCGAGATAGGCGCTGAAGTAGTTTTCCAGCAGCGCCTGGCCGAATTCTTCCTTGGACTTGAAGTAGTAGTAGAACGAGCCCTTGGGCACGCCGGCCGCTGCCACCACCTCGGCCAGGCCCACGGCGGTGTAGCCCTTGCCGGTCATCAGCGTGCGGGCGACTTCCAGGATGTGCTGGCGGGTGTCGAGGGCGGGTTTCTTCATGGAGGTCATGACTTTAGCGTTAAAACTGACCAGTCGTCTACAACTGCAATTGCAGCCCTGGCCCAGAAAGGGGTTTGGGCCTGGGATTCATGCCTGGAGCCTGCGCTCCAGCCAGTCATGCACCAGATCGGCGATGTCCAGCTGATTGCGGTCCATCATCAGCATATGCGAATTGCCGCGCATTCCCCTGTCGGGCAGCGAGAGGATCTCTACCGACGCATGGCGCGCGGCAAATGCTTCGATGCGCGCGCGCATTGCCGGCCAGCGCGCGTCGCCTTCGATGCGGTCGCCCAGGATGATCAGCGTCGGCACGGCATAGCCTTGGTCGTCGGCCGAAGGCGGCGGCACGGCCGCGGGCTCCAGCGCCACCAACGCGCGCACGCGCTCTGGCCGGCGCTGGGCCAGGGTCAGGCCGAACATTCCGCCCTGCGAATGGCAGATCACCACGCTGGGCGCGACGCGCTCGAGCAGTGCCTGGTATGCGTCGAGAATCACCGCGTCGGTATGCGCCCAGCGCGGCACCAGCTGGCGCACCAGCGCCTCGAAGGCTTCGGCGGGAAACTGGCCTTCGGGAAAGGCCTGTTGCGCGGCATCGGCCAGCGCCAATCCTTCCAGTGATTCCCCCAGGCGAAAACGCGCAAACACCGCTTCGGCGGTCTGCGACAGCGGCGCGCCCCACAGCTGCTGGGGCGCATAGCCCGCGCGCCCGCGCTCGGCGGCGTCGCACAGATAGGTGTCCCAGCCGCGGCGCACGAAGTAATGCAGCCAGCCGGGCCGGCCGTCGGGCGTGGTCTCCCAGCAGGCGCCGGTCAACCCGCCGCCATGCCACAGCTGCAGCGGCGTGGTGCTAGCCGGCGCCTGCGGCAGGAAGTACTGGGCGTACATCTGGCCCACCCAGTAGCTGCCGTTGGGGTCCAGCAATACGGGTTCGCCGCCCGCGGCCAGCACTTCGCGCGTGCTCGGCAGCCCTTGCAATTGGACGGCCTGGCCGCCCACATGGAAAGCGCCCATGTCGCGCAGGTTCAGCGGACCGGCGCGGCCGGGGCGCAGCTCGTGGGCGTCGCGTGCGCTCTTCATTCGGGCTTGATCGCGTTCTTGCGTATGACTTCGGCCCAGGACGCGGTCTCGGCCGCGAGAAAGCGCTTGAGCGCCGCCGGCGTGCCGGGCGCGGCCACCAGGCCCAGTTCCTCCAGGCGCTTGCCCAGGGCCGGGTCCTGCAGCGCCTGGTTGATGGCCAGGTTGAGCGTCTTGACCGCGCCCGCGGGCGTTCCAGCCGGCGCCAGCACGCCAAACCAGGGCGTGATCAGGAAATCGGGCAGGCCGGCTTCGGCAAACGTGGGCACCTC
>JBBKVU010000339.1:0-8760 GCA_037968595.1 Comamonas sp. | reverse complement strand
TGGGCCTGATCGCGCTGGCGGGCCTGCCCGTGATGGCGGCCATGTCGCTGGCCGCGGCGCGGCTGGGGCGGCACGCCGAGCAGGCCTACCATCGGCATTTCGCCCTGACCAGCCAGCGCATGGTCGAGTTTGCCCAGGCCCAGTCGGTGCTGCGCGCCTTCAACGGCGCAGGCGGCGGCACGCGTCTGCTGGAGCAGGCGATGGCGCAGCAAAGCCAGTCGGCCACGCAGCTGATCTATCGGTCCACGGCAGCGGCCGTGCTCAATGCCTGGACGGTGCAGGCGATCTTCGCGGCGCTGCTGGTTGCGGCCATGCTGTGGCTGCAGGCCGCGCCTGACATGGCAACCGCCATTGCAGCCGTCGTGGCGCTGCTGCTGGTCAACCGCTTTGTCGATCCGCTGCTCGATGTCGCCAGTTATGGCGAAGTGTTGCGCGGCGTGCGCGGCCAGCTGGGCGCGGTGGGCGAGATTCTCGCCGCCGAGCCGCTGCCCGAGCCTTTGCGGCCCCAGGCGCCGCGCGATGCATCGGTGGAGCTGCGCGATGTCGGCTTCCACTACGCCGCAGGCGAGCCCGCGGTGCTGCAGGGCGTGACGTTGCGCATGGAACCATGGAGCATGACGGCGCTGATCGGTGCCTCGGGCTCGGGCAAGACCACGCTGGCGCGGCTGATCGCGCGCTTCTTCGACGTGCAGCAGGGCAGCGTGCGCGTGGGCGGTGTCGATGTGCGCGAGATGAGCAGCGAACAGCTGGCCGCGCAGATCAGTCAGATCTTCCAGGACAGCGCGCTGTTTGCCGGCAGCATTGCCGACAACATCCGCATGGGCCGGCCCGGCGCCAGCGAAGCCGAAGTGCTGCAGGCCGCGCACCAGGCCGGTGTGGCCGAGATCATCGCGCGCCTGCCGCATGGCATAGATACGCCGGTGGGCGAGGGCGGGGCGCGGCTGTCGGGCGGTGAGCGCCAGCGCGTGGCGATTGCGCGCGCGCTGATCAAGCGCGCGCCCATTTTGCTGGTTGACGAGGCCACGGCCGCGCTTGACGCCGAGAACCAGGCGGTGATTGCCCAGGCGCTGGCGCGGCTGCGCGGCCAGTGCACGCTGATCGTGATTGCGCATCAGCTGTCGACCGTGGCCATGGCCGACCATATCGTGGTGCTCGATGACGGCCAGGTCTGCGAGCAGGGAACGCCCGCGGAACTCGCGGCCGCAGGCGGGCGCTATGCGCAGTTTCTGGCCCAGCGCCGCGCTGCCAAGGGCTGGCGCATCGCGCCGGCGCCGCGCTGATCTCACGGACTCGCCATGCCTTTGCTGCGTTCCGGCCTGCTGCCGCTGTTTGCCTTGCTGTGCCTGGCTTCGCTGCTGACAGGCGCGCGCCAGGTCGCCTGGATCGACATCCTGTCCTTGTCCGACGACGCCTGGCTCACGCTGACCGCGAGCCGCCTGCCGCGCCTGGCTGCGCTGGTGCTCACGGGTGTGGGTCTGGCGGTCTGCGGCGTGGTGCTGCAGCAGATCCTGCGCAACAAGTTCGTCGAGCCGGCCACCACCGGCGGGCTCGATGCCGCCAAGCTGGGCATCCTGGTCGCGCTGACGGCCGCGCCCGGCGCGGGCACCAGCGTGCGCATGCTGTTCGCGCTCGCGTTCTGCCTGGCCGCCAGCCTGCTGTTCATCGCCATCATCCGCCGCGTGCGCGCGCGCAGCACGGTGCTGGTGCCGGTCATAGGCCTGATGTACGGCGGCGTGCTCGGCGCGATTGCCGAGTTCTACGCCTACCAGCACAACATCCTGCAAAGCATGCAAGGCTGGCTGCTGGGCGACTTCTCGCGCATCGTGCAGGGCAACTACGAAATTCTCTGGCTGGTGCTGCCCGTCGTCGCGCTGACCTATGCCTACGCCCATCGCTTCACCGTGCTGGGCATGGGCGAGGGCCTGGCCACCAGCCTGGGGCTCAACTACCGCGCCACGGTGCTGCTGGGCCTGCTGCTGGTCGCGGTCACGGTGTCGGCCACGGTGATCACGGCCGGGGCGATTCCTTTTGTCGGTCTGGTGATTCCCAATCTGGTGGCGCTGCGCCATGGCGATCACATGGGCCGCACCCTGCCCGTGGTGGCGCTGGGCGGTGCCTCGCTGCTGCTGTTCTGCGACATCCTGGGGCGGCTCGTGGCCTATCCCTACGAAGTGCCCATTGGCCTGACCGCGGGCGGCGTGGGTGGTCTGCTGTTCCTGGGGCTCATTGTCTGGAGGCGGCGATGACGCGCAAGGTCCTCTGGGCGGGCGTGGGCACGGGTTTGGCGGCGCTGGCGCTGACCTATGTGTTCCTGTTCTCGGGCCTGGACTTCGACTATGTGATTCCCAAGCGCCTGGTGCGGCTGGGCGCGATGCTGATCGGCGGCATCTGCATTGCCTGGTCGGCCATTGCGTTCCAGACGCTCACCAACAACCGCATTCTCACGCCGGCCGTCATGGGCTACGAGGCGGTGTATCTGCTGGCGCAGTCGCTGCTGGTGCTGCTGCTGGGAACGCAAAGCCTGGTGCTGCTGGGCGCGGGCGGCAACTTCGCGCTGTCGGTGGCGCTGATGCTGGCCTATTCGTGGGTGCTGCATAGCTGGCTGTTCCAGGACGGCCACAGCAATGTGTATTCGCTGCTGCTCGTGGGCCTGGTGCTGACGCTGGTGATGGGCACTTTCACGCAGTTCGTGCAGTTTCGCACCAGCCCGGGCGAGTTCTCCATGCTGCTGGGCTTCACCCAGGCGTCGTTCAATCGGGCCCAGCCCGAGCAGCTGCTGTATGCGGGCGTGATAGTCGCCGGGGTTTGCACCGTCGGTCTGCGCACCCTGCCCACGCTTGACGTGCTGGCGCTGGGGCGCGAGAGCGCGATCTCGCTGGGCGTCGACTACCGGCGCGCCGTGCGGCTGCAACTGGTGCTGATTTCCACGCTGGTCGCGGTCTCGACCAGCCTGCTGGGGCCCACGGCCTTCATGGGCATCTTTGTCGCCAACACGGCCTATGCGCTGGCGCGCAGCATACGCCACCACGTGACGCTGCCGCTGGGCTGCGCGATTGCCGTGGCGATCTTCATCGCGGCGCAGCTGGCGGTCGAGCATGTCTTCAACTACCGCACCACGGTGGGCATTCTCGTCAATCTGGTCTGCGGCGCCTACTTCCTGGCGATGGTCGTGCGCCAGCGGGTAGCGCAATGAAATTTTTCATTCAGCCACTTCCCATCTTCAGGAGAAAATCCATGAGTTTCACCTTCCGCGGCGCCGCCTTGCTGCTGGGCGCAATGACCGCAATGACCGCGCTGGCGGCCAGCGCACAGACGCCAGCGCCCGCCTTCGCGCCCATCACCGTTGAGCACCAGCTGGGCAAGACCGTGATCAGCAAGCCGCCCCAGCGCGTCGCGGCGCTGGACATGAACGAAGTCGATTTTCTCGACCAGCTGGGCGTGCCGGTGATCGGCATGCCCAAGGACTTCATTCCGCATTTCCTCGCCAAATACCAGAACGCGCCGCGCGTGCAGGACCTGGGCTCCATCGTTCAGCCGAACGTGGAGCGGGTGCATGCGACCAGGCCCGATCTGATACTGATCACTTCGCTGCAGGCCGGACAGTACAAGGAGCTGTCGCAGATCGCGCCGACCATCCAGTTCGATGTCGACTACCGCAACAGCGCCACGCGCCACATCGAAGTCATCAAGGAGCATCTGCTGACGCTGGGCCAGCTGTTCGGCAAGCAGGATCTCGCGCGCACCAAGGCCGCGGAACTCGACACCAAGGTGCAGCAGGCGCGCCAGGCCACCAGGGACAGGCCCGAGAAGGCGCTGATCGTGCTGCACAACAACGGCGCCTTCAGTTCGTTCGGCCCGCAGTCGCGCTACGGTTTTGTCTTCAGCGCGCTGGGCGTCAAGCCCGCGGGCCCGGCCGCCGACACCGGACTGCACGGCCAGCCGGTGTCCAGCGAATTCATACAGCAGGCCGATCCCGACATCATCTATGTGGTCGACCGCACCGCGGTGATGGAACGCCGCGCCGCGCTCAACGCCGACAGCCTGAGCAACCCACTGCTGCGCCAGACCAAGGCCTGGAAGAACGGCCGCGTGGTGTTTGTCGACGCCCAGGCCTGGTATGTGACCGCGGCCAGTCCGACTTCGGTGCGCATCGTGATCGATGACGTTCTCAAGGCCTATCGCCCCTGACCCGCATTCCGGCCCTGACCAGGGCCTGATCCCCTGACGTATTCCTGTGCCAGCGACGGCGAACTGCCGTCTGGAAACAGGAGTGCGTCTCATTTCAATCCACCTCAACTTCTAAGCGAGCATCCGATGTCCCGCATCCGCCGCACTTCACATTCCACACCCACCGGCGCGTTCCTGCTGCGCCAGACCGCTGGCGCCGCGCTGGCGTTGATCGCCATCAGCGCACAGGCCCAGTCGAACGAGACCGCGGCCACGCTGCCCACCGTCACTGTCTCGGGCCAGTCCGGCGGCGCCACCGCGCCCTATGCGGGCGGCCAGGTCTCCTCGGGCGGGCGCGTGGGCTTTCTGGGCGACAAGGACTTCATGGAGACGCCGTTTTCCACCATCAGCTACACGGAGAAGTACGTGGCCGACCGCCAGGCCAAGGACATCACGGAAGTGATTTCCGCCACCGACCCTGCGGTGTTCAGCAACGGCGTCTCGGTCGCCTGGAGCGAGAATTATTCGATACGCGGTTTTGCCTCCAGCACCAACGACATGACTTTCGGCGGGCTGGCCGGCATGGCGCCGTACTACCGCACTTCGCCTGAAATGTTCGAGCGCGTCGAAGTCCTCAAGGGCCCGTCGGCGTTGCTCATCGGCATGCCTCCGGGCGGCTCGGTGGGCGGGGCGATCAACCTCGTGCCCAAGCGCGCGGGCGACACGCCGCTCACGCGCTTCACGGCCACCTACCTGTCGGATTCACAGTTCGGCGGACATGTCGATATCGGCCGGCGCTTTGGCGAGCAAAAGGAATTCGGCCTGCGCTTCAACGGCGTCTACCGCGATGGCGCGGGCCCGGTCGACAACCAGGACAAGAAGCTGCAGATGGGCGCGCTGGGCCTCGACTGGCGCTCGGACCGCGCGCGGCTCTCGGCCGACTTCTACAGCGCCGACGACCACATCAACGGCCAGACGCGCGGCATCAGCCTGGCGCCCAACGTGGCGATTCCGCGGCCGCCCAGCGGCAATACGCTGATCAACCCCGACTGGGCCTATGTCGACAGCAAGGACAAGGGCGCGATCCTGCGCGGCGAGGTCGATCTCAGCGAGCAGATCACCGCCTATGGCGCGTTTGGCAGCGCCAGGACCAACTACCAGTACAACGGCGCGATCTCGGCCCAGGTGCTCAACGCCGCGGGCGACTACCGCACGACCATGGGTCAGCTGGCCTTCGATGTCGACAAGAAGTCGGCCGAAGTGGGCCTCAAGGGCCGGCTGCAGACCGCGGGCATCAAGCACCAGTGGGCCTTGAACGTCACGCGCTACGAACATGACCAGTACGACTACGGCCGCCGCTCGGTGCCTGGCGCCGATTGGACCACCAACCTCTACAACCCGGTCTGGGGCGCGGCGCCGGCGTTCATCGCGCCGCCGGTCTCGCACACCGCGCTGGCGCTGAGCAGCATAGGCCTGGTCGACACCCTGTCGTTCGCCCAGGACCGCGTGCAGCTTACGCTGGGCCTGCGCCGCCAGCAGGTGAAAAGCGACAGCTACAGCACCGTCACCGGGCGGCTCGCCACGCGCTACGACCAGGGCGAGACCACGCCCGCGGCGGCGCTGCTGGTCAAGGCCAGCGAACGCGTGGCGGTGTATGCCAACTACATCGAAGGCCTGAGCCAGGGGCAGAGCGCGCCCCTCACCGCGGCAAATGCCGGCGATATGTTTCCACCGTACAAGACCAAGCAGAAGGAAGTCGGCGTCAAGGTCGACATGGGCGAGTTCGCCCATACCTTTGCGCTCTACCAGATCGAAAAGCCCAGCAGCTACACCGACCCGGTCAGCAACATCTTCTCGTTTGGTGGCGAGCAGCGCAACCGCGGCATCGAGTGGAGCTTCTTTGGCGCGGCGACGCGCGGCCTGCGGCTGATGGGCGGCGTTGCCTATGTCGATCCCAAGGTCACGCGCACCACGCTCGCCAACGCCCAGGGCAAGCTGGCCACGGGCGTGGCCAAGCTGCAGGCCAAGCTGGGCGTCGAGTGGGATGTGCCCGGTGCCGCGGGTCTGACGCTCACCGGCAATGCGACCGCGGTCTCCAAGCAGTACATCAGCGCCGACAACGGTCTGTGGGTAGGCGGGCGCACCATCTATGACCTGGGTGCGCGCTACACGACCCAGGTCGCGAACCGTCCCGTGACCTTGCGCGCCGGCATCACCAATCTGAGCAACAAGGCGTATTGGGGCATGCCGCTGCTGTCCAGCCTGGCGCTGGGCGCGCCGCGCACCTTCCAGCTGTCGGCCAGCATCGATCTTTGATGGGGCAGCGCGAACGGCTTTGGGCCGTTCGCGCAGTGCCTGTCGAACGTAAAACGCCGTGCGCACCGCGCTTTCCGAACTTCACACTCCGTTCGCACTGAGCTTGTCGACCTAAAAACTCCGTTCGCACCGAGCTTGTCGAACTTCAAACTCCGTTCGCACTGAGCTTGTCGAAGTGCCGATGAACAACGCGGCATGGCCGCCGCGCTGTTCTTCCAACTGCGTTTCAGAAGTCGTAGCGAATGCCGACAGTCACGCTGCGTGGAGCGCCCCAACTGTACTGCACCCGGCCGAAATCCCGCATGCCGGCGAAGTAGCTCTTGTCGAATGCGTTGCGCAGGTTGAGGCTCAGGCTCAGATGGCTGTTGAGGCGATAGCGCGCCATCAGATCGACGACCCAGAACGACGGTTGAACCAGCGGGCCGGCCGTGGTCTTGCTTTGCCAGCGCGTCGCCGCGCCCACGGTCAGGCCGCTCAACGCACCGCCAAGCTGGTAGGTGCTGCCCAGCTTGAACTGGCTCTTTGGCAGATAGGTGTAGTTGCTCAGATTGCTGCTGTTTTGCACATAGCTGCCCTGGGCCTGCCAGCCGCGCGCGATCTCGCCTGACAGTTCGAGTTCATAGCCGCGCTTGGTGACGCCCGAGACCGCGCGGTAGAGGCTGGTGCCATCGGGTCTGACTTCGCCCGTGGCTTCGGCCACGTTGTCGGTCTTCATCCAGAAGTAGGCCAAGCTGGCATTGAGGCGCTTGTCGAAGAATTCGCCCTTGGCGCCGATCTCGCGCGTCTGGCCTTCCTCGGGGTCCAGCGAGCGGCCCTGTGCATCCACCTGGCTTTGCGGCTTGAAGATGCTCGCATAGCTGCCATAGAGCGAGACGTTGGGGTGCACGTCGACCACCAGGCCCGCATAGGGCGTCACGACGTCGGTTTTCGCGAAGTCGAAGTTCGAATAGTCGTAAGGCGTGAGATCGTACTGCTGGTAGTTGGTGATGCGCGCGCCCGCGATAAGCTTCACCGAGTCGGCCAGATTGAAGCGGCCCGCGGCATAGGCCGAATGGCGGCGCGAGCTGAAATAGCTGTGGTTGTTCATCGCAATGCTGCCCAGATCATCGGGGCGCACGATGGCGCCGCCGCCGCCCGCATAGTCGAATGCAACGTTGTTGTAGCGCCGGTTGGCCGAATAGGTGTCGGAACTGGTGCGTGCGGTATCGGCGCCAAACTGCAATTCGTGCCTGCGACCAAACAGCTGCACCGGGCCTTGCAGGTCAAATGCCAGGCTGCGGTTCTTGTTGGCATGGTCGCCCGCCCAATTGACGTCGACCACGGCGGGGATGCCCGTGAACCAGATACCATTTTCGCCATAGGGCATGGTGGTCCTTTCAGCATTTGCGCGCAGCCTGGCTGTCCAGCCATTGTCGAAACGATGCTCCAGGGTCGCAAAAAGCGTGCGCGTGTCCTGCTCGTAGCCGGACCAGGGCGCGCCCACATTGAACGCGCGCGGCTGCAGGCCCATGTACTGGCCGTTGGCCGCATAGGCCTGGATCATGCTGGTGCTGCCCGCGCCGTAGTACTCGCGGTGGCGTTGGGTGAAGCCGACGTTGAGCAGCGTGCGCTCGCTCAGATCGATGTCGAGCGTGCCGAATAGCGTCTGGTTGCTGCGCTTCGCATGGTCGCGGAATTCCTTGCCGTCGGCGGCGGCGGCAACGAGTCGGCCGCGCACGCTGCCGCTTTCGTTGAGCGCGCCGCCGATGTCCACATCGGCATGGTAGTTGTCCCGGCTGCCTACGCCGGCGCCCACGCTGGCCTTGAACTCGCGCGTAGGCCGCTTGCGTATCATGTTGACCGTGGCGCCGTAGTAGCCGTCGCCGTTCATCAGGCCCGACGAGCCCTTGAGCACTTCGATGCGGTCCATCTCCACCATGTCGTCCATGGTGTAGAGCATCTGCGAGTTCGCATACCAGCCGCTGGCCATCTCGCGCAGACCATCGACCTGCAGGTTGACATTGCTGCCGCGGACCATGATGTTGTTGCCGTCGCCCTGGCGATCGATGGTCACGCCAGGCGTGTGCTCCATCACATCGGTCAGCGTCTCCAGCTTGAAATCGTCAATGCGCTGGCGCGTCATCACGCTGACCGACTGCGGCGTTTCGCGCAGCGTCAGGGCCAGGCCGGTGGCGCTGCGCGTCGGGCCGGTCTGCGTGTAGCTGCCCGTGCCTTCTGTCGTGCCGCTGTGGTCTGCGCGCGCCGTGACCGTCACTGTGTCCAACTGCACGGCGCGAA
>JBBKVU010000338.1:0-4725 GCA_037968595.1 Comamonas sp. | reverse complement strand
GCCCATTGCGCCGGCGCCGGCGACGGCCAGGGTCTGGAGGAAGGTCTTGCGCTGCATGAAAGCTCCTGAAAGAAATGCAATGAAGGACGGGCGCTGCCGCGGCAAGGCCCGAAAACCGGAAGGCGAAAATCAGCCGGCGCGCGCGCCCAGGCGCAGGCCGTCGGCGCCAAAGAAGTGGGTGTCGGTGTCATGCCAGGCCAGGCGCACCTGCGCGCCCGTGGGCACCTGCTGCGGGCCGGGAGCGCGCACCGTGAGCACTTCGCTGCCCACCTGGCAGCGCAGCACCAGATCGGCGCCCAGGTATTCCTGGCCCACCACCTGGGCATCGATGCCGCGCTGGCCGTCGCCGGCGCCGGCGCAATGGGCACCATCGGCATGTCCGGCCAGGCCCTGGCCCAGGCACAGGTCGAAGTGCCGTTCTACTATCCCGTGGCCGTGGGCGGCGCGATTGCCAAGACCATAGACGGCTTTGCCGCCGATTTCATGAAGGCCAACCCGAACATCAAGGTGACGCCGATCTACGCCGGCACCTACCAGGAAACCATCGTCAAGGCGCTGACCGCGCACAAGTCGGGCAAGCCGCCCGCAACCTCGGTGCTGCTGTCGACCGACATGTTCACGCTGATCGACGAAGACGCGATTGCCCCCATAGACCAGTTCGTCAAGACCGCCGACGACCAGGCCTGGCTCAAGAGCTTCTACCCGGCCTTCATGGCCAACAGCCAGACCGGCGGCAAGACCTGGGGGGTGCCGTTCCAGCGCTCCACCGTGGTGATGTACTACAACAAGGATTTGTTCAAGCAGGCCGGCCTGGACCCGAACCGCGCGCCCCAGACCTGGAAGGAGCTGAGCGAAGCCGCGCAAAAGCTCACGCGCAAGGACGCCAGCGGCAAGGTGGTGCAGTACGGCATACAGATCCCGTCGACGGGCTTTGGCTACTGGATGCTGCAGACGCTGACCACGCCCAACGGCGTGCTGCTGGCCAATGACACCGGCACCAAGGTCACGCTCGACAACCCCAAGGTCATCGAGGCGCTGGACTATTGGGTCAACCTGGCGCGCAGCGGCGTGCATCCTAGCGGCGTGGTCGAGTGGGGCACGACACCCAAGGACTTCATCGAGCAGAAGGCGGCGATCATCGTCACCACGACCGGCAATCTGACCAATCTCAAGGCCAACGCCAAGTTCGATTTCGGCGTAGGCCAGATCGCGGGCAATGTGCGCAAGGGCTCGCCCACGGGCGGCGGCAACTTCTACATTTTCAAGAAGTCGACGCCGGCGCAGCAGCAGGCGGCGTTCGAGTTCATCAAATGGGTGACCCAGCCCGAGCGCGCCGCGCAGTGGAGCATGGATACCGGCTATGTAGCCGTCTCGCCCGCAGCCTACGACACGCCGGTGCTGAAGAAATACGGCCAGGATTTCCCGCAGGCCCTGGTCGCGCGTGACCAGCTGCCGGTGTCGGTGGCCGAGTTCTCCACGCATGACAACCAGCGCGTGACCAAGCTGCTCAACGACGCCGTGCAGGCCGCGCTCAACGGCAGCAAGACCTCGGCCCAGGCCCTCAAGGACGCGCAGCGCGAAGCCGATCGCCTGCTGCGCAGCTACCAGTAAGACCATGGCCGCGGGCACGAACTTCGCCGCGCCGCGCGCTGCAGTCAGCCAGCATGCACTGCATGCCTGGCTGCTGCTGCTGCCGGCGCTGGCGCTGCTGGTGGCGTTCACGCACTGGCCCGCGCTGGCGACACTGATCGACAGCTTCTTCTCGACGCCGCGCGCCAGCCGGCCCGGCCACTGGGTGGGACTGGAGAACTACCAGGCGATGGTCGAGGACCCGGTGTTCTGGCAGGCGGTGCGCAACAACCTGTGGTTTGCGGGCGCGACCATTCCGCTGTCCATGGGCCTGGCGCTGGCGATGGCGCTGTGGGTCAACGAACGCATGCACGGCCGCGCATTCCTGCGCATGGCGTATTTCACGCCCACGGTGCTGCCCATGATTGCCGTGG
The DNA here is from genome assembly GCA_037968595.1 of Comamonas sp. Lineage (GTDB taxonomy): Bacteria > Pseudomonadota > Gammaproteobacteria > Burkholderiales > Burkholderiaceae_C > Comamonas. The sequence continues at coordinate 2,722 of JBBKVU010000338.1, read as the reverse complement.
CCAACATCTGGCTGTTCTTCTACACGCCGCAATACGGCCTGCTCGAGCAGATCACAGGCGCTTTCGGCCTGCCTTCGCACAACTGGCTGGGTGACCCCTCTACGGCGCTGGCCTGCATCACGCTGGTCGCGATCTGGAAGGAGGCCGGCTTCTTCATGATCTTCTATCTGGCGGCGCTGCAGACGCTCAATCCCAGCCTGAAGGAGGCCGCGGCGATCGAAGGCGCGTCGCGCTGGTATTACTTCCGGCGCGTGCAGTGGCCGCTGCTGATGCCGACCACGCTGTTCGTGCTGGTCAACGCCGTGGTGAATGCGTTCCGGCTGGTCGACCATGTGTTCATCCTGACGCGCGGCGGCCCCGACAACGCGACCAGCCTGCTGCTCTACCACCTCTATGAAGTCGGCTTCAAGTTCTGGGACGCGGGCTATGCGGCGGCCATCACCGTGGTGCTGGTGGTGGTGCTGGCCAGCGTCGCGCTGTTACAGTTTTTCGTGTTGGACAAGCGGGTGCATTACAAATGAGCGCAGTCAAGGATTCGCCGCGCCATGGCCCGGCGCTGTACACGGTCTCGTGGCTGGACACGCTTGCGGCCTGGCTGCTGGCGCTGCTGTGGATACTGCCGCTGGTCTATGCGGTCTGGACGGCTTTTCACCCCGCGGAGTTCTCCACGCGCTTCGATCTCGCCGCGCCCTGGACGTTGGAGAATTTCCGCCATGCCTGGCAGGCCGCGCCGTTTGCGCGCTACTTCCTCAACACCACGCTGCTGGTCGCCATGATCCTGGCCGCGCAGCTGGTGCTCAGCACGCTGGCCGCCTATGCCTTTGCGCGTTACGAGTTCCGCGGCAAGAACGTGGCATTCGCGCTGGTGCTGGTGCAGCTGATGATCATGCCCGACATCCTGCTGGTGGAGAACTACCAGACCATGGCCAAGCTGGGCCTGGTCGACAGCCTGCTGGCCATAGGCCTGCCTTACTTCGCCTCGGCCTTCGCGATCTTCCTGCTGCGCCAGACCTTTATGGGCATTCCCAAGGAGCTCGATGAAGCCGCGTGCGTCGAGGGCGCAAGCGCGCTGCAGACGCTGTGGCGCGTCTATGTGCCGCTGGCCAAGCCGGTCTACACCGCGTTTGCGCTGGTCTCGGTGAGCTTTCACTGGAACAACTTTCTCTGGCCGCTGATCATCACCAACAGCGTCGAGTCGCGCCCGCTGACGGTGGGCTTGCAGGTGTTCTCGTCGGTCGAGCAGGGCGTCGAATGGTCGACGATCACCGCCGCGACGCTGATGACTTCGGCGCCGCTGCTGGTGGCGTTCCTGCTGTTCCAGCGCCAGTTCGTGCAAAGCTTCATGCGCGCGGGCATCAAGTAGCGCTAGCACCGGGACGCACAGACGGCATTTGCTGGCTTGGACCGCAGCCGCCTTGGGGTGTAATGCTTGCATGAAAATCCTCAGCTGGAACACCCAATGGTGCTGTGGCCTTGACGGCCTGGTCAGCCCGCAGCGCATCATCGAGCGCGCGCGATCTCTTGCCGACGCCGATGTGCTGTGCCTGCAGGAAATCGCGGTCAACTATCCGGGCCTGCAGGGCGCTCCCGGCGACCAGCTCGCGCAGCTGCAGAACCTGTTGCCCGGCTGGCAGCTGTTCTTCGGCGCGGCCGTCGACGAGTTCACCACCACCGGCCGCCAGCGCTTCGGCAATCTGATTGCCACGCGCCTGCCGGCGCTGCAGGTCCAGCACTACCCGCTGCCCTATCCCGCCGATGCCGGCGTGCGCAGCATGCCCCGCATCTGCAGCGTGGTCACGGTGATGGACGCGCGCCTGGGCGCGGTACGTGTGATGACCACCCACCTCGAGTACTACTCCAAGCGCCAGCGCATGGCCCAGGCGCTGGCGCTGCGCGGCCTGCACCTCGCGGCCTGCAGCGTTGCCCATGCGCCGCCGCAGGAAAGCCGCGACGGCTCGCCGTTCCAGACCAAGTCGCACACCCACCAGGCCGTGCTGTGCGGCGACTTCAACTTCGAGCCGCAGGAGGCCGAGTACGCAGCCTTGACCGCGCGCTGGGAGACCGGCGAGGAGGGCGCGCTGCAGCCCGGCCAGTGGCATGACAGCTGGCGTCTGCTGCACCCCGACGTCCCCCAGCCGCCGACCTTCAAGCTGTTCGACCGGCGGTATGGCCCTGAACCCGTGGCCTGCGACTTCATGTTGGTCAGCGACAGCCTGCAGTCGCGCGTGCGCGACTGGCAGACCGATGGCCAGACCCAGGCATCGGACCACCAGCCGGTCGTGTTGACCCTGGGCTGAGGCCATGGAGCACCTGAAGCGCCCTTGGCGCGCCGCGGCACTGTGGTGCCTGGCCTGCATGGCCGGCCCGGCCGCCTGGGCTGTTCCCAGCTACGACGAAGTGCGCGGCGCCCACCGCCCGTCCGAGACCCTGGTGCTGTCGCGCGAGGGCGAAGTGCTGCAGCGGCTGCGCACCGACGCCAGCGTGCGCCGCGGCGAATGGGTGGCGCTGCAGGACATTTCGCCGGCGCTGCGCAACGCGCTGGTGCTCAGCGAGGACCAGCGCTTCTACGAGCACAGCGGCGTCGACTGGTCGGCGGTGTCGTCCGCCGCCTGGGGTCGTCTGTGGCACCAGCGCACGCGCGGCGCAAGCACCATCAGCATGCAGCTGGCGGGCCTGGTCGACGGCGACTGGCGGCGCGGCCCGGGCGGGCGCACGCTGGTGC
>JBBKVU010000337.1:0-4411 GCA_037968595.1 Comamonas sp. | reverse complement strand
GTTCGCACCCGCGCCGCGCGTGCGCTCGAACAGCGTCTGCCCTTGCGGCGACTTCAGGCGAATCAACTTGAACTGCCCGCTGTCGAACAAGGCCATCATCAGCAGCTCGCGCGTCACCGGGTCCTGGTTGGCGGGCTGGGACAGCGACAAGGCCAGCGACGAGGCCGCGTTCTCGCCTTCGGACTGCAGCTGCCCGTCGAGGTACTCGCGCGCAGCTCCGATGCTGAACGCCAGCGTGCCGATCAGAATGGCCACGATGGCCACGGTCACGCTGATCAAAAGTTGTTTCAACAAAGACATCTTGCGGCCCTCTCTGTGCCTGGCCACCGGTTGGCCTGTTCGTTCATCGTGCGATTCATGGCAAAAATCCTTCCAGCCTCATGCGCGCCAGCAGATCGCTCCAGCGCGTGATCCTGTCGACCGGCGACGGCTGCGCTCCGGCCACATAGACGCCCTGGGCATTGAAGCTGAACACAGGCGTCAGGTCGCGGCGCTGGCTTGACGGCAGGATGGGATCCACCATGCTGTCGAGCACCAGCGGCTCGGCCGTCGGTGTCGCGTAATGGCCCAGCACCATGTGCGCCAGGCTTTGCGTGCTGCCCACTCCACCCATGCGCGCGCGCACATAGATCAGGCGCAGATTCTCCTCGGCCACGCCCAGGCGCAGCAGCGAGAAATACTTGCCGATCACATAGTCCTCGCAATCGCCCGCGGCCCGGCCCAGCGTCTCCAGCGGCGTCGCCCAGTAGTCGGCTTGCGACCAGAGCACGCTGTCTTCCGTCTGCACCACGGCGCGGTTCCAGAACTGATTGACCGCAGGCAGCTGCTGCGCCAGCGGCTTGCCGGTCTGCTGCTGCAGCATGTCAAGCCACTGGCGCAGCGCCTGCGCGCCTTTGGCGCCGTAGCGTGACTGCATGCTGGTCTGCATGCGCGCGGCATCGAAATCCAGCGCGATCGCATCGCGGCCGGTGCGCAGCAGTCCAAGCCCCCAGGCGGCAGCAGAAAAACCAAGCAATGCCCTGCGCGACATGCGCAGCCGCGCGACTGCCGGGCGCGGTGATGACTGGCAAGGCAAAGGGCTCAAAGGAACGACACCGTCAAAGGCAGGCGCTCCCTGCAGCAAGCTGCAACGAGTGCCTGTGGAAATTAGGGATACCGCAGCGCGGCTGCGCACGAGGCCGCGCTGGGAGCGCGGCGCCGTGCGCTTGGCACTACTGTAACCAATTGCGTTGACCTCCGGGCACAAGCCCCTTGGCTGCCGCGGCAGGGCGATGGTGCTGCCACCGCCCTGCGCCACGCATCAGCTGCCGCTGTGGTCGATCTTCAGCTTGCCCTGTTCGATCAGGTCCTTGATCATGCTGTTCTGGTCATGGCTGCCGCCCGTCAGATTCACGCCCTCGAGCAGGATCTGCTGGTTGAAGCCATTGCCATCCGCATCCAGCGCGCCGGCTGTCGATACCTTGATCAGCGTATCGACGGTCTTGCCATCGGCCTCGGTGCGGGTCTCGAGATGCAGGAACTTGCTCAGATCGCTGCTGGCTTCCTCGCCCTGCAGCAGATCGGCCAGATCCAGCTTGTCGTTGCCCGCGGCGCCGAAGTTCTTGACCACATCCGTGACCGGGCTGGCAACCGTGCCGGCATCACCCTGGTGCCAGACAAACAGGTCGTCTTCGGCCGTGCCCAGCAGCGTGTCGCTCGACGAGGTGCTGTGCACTTCGTGCTCGCTGGTCTCCACGCTCGACAGCGCCATGCGTGCCGACAGCGTGTTCGGAGCACCCGGGCCGGTCGCATTGATGCTGATGTCCAGGCTGGCCTTGTCGGTATCGCCATCGGGCTGGGTCAGCTGGTACTCGAAGTGATCGACCTTGCCCGCCCCGGCGGCGCTGGCCGTCGGGGTGTAGGTGTAGGAGCCATCGCTCTTGAGCACCAAGGTGCCATAGGCGCCGTTCACCGTGGTGCCGCCAGCCGAGGCAGCGACCCAGCTCGTGCCATTGAAGACCGACAGCGCCGAGGTTTCGCCCAAGGTGCCCAGGTTGTCGTTGGCCGTGACCGAGCCGTTGATGGCCGAGCTGCTCCATTGGATCGATGACGTCGCAGGCACATTGGCCAGGAAGTTGTCAAACGTCACGGCTGCATCGTTGCTGCTGCTATTGCCTTCACTCACCGTCAACAGAATGCGGTACATGGCATCGGCCTCAAGCGCGCCTGTCTTGATGGTGCCTGTCGATGAAATGTCGCCACGATCGCGCGACTGCGCCGTCCAGGTGCTTCCACCATCGATGCTCTTGTACAACTGCCAGCTCGCAGAATCCCACGACGTGCTGAAATTGCTGAAGTTGGTGACGCTGAACTGCAGCGTCGTGCCGGCTACCGTGGGCGTGTAGACCGGCGTGACCGCTTGCGCATCGCCCGAATTCCAGCCGTTGTTGTCCTTCAGCACCAGGGCCGAGGAACTGACGGTGGCGTCCAAGGTGCCGCCGCTGAGCGACGTGGTCAGCCACTTGCCCGTATCGGACTTCAGCATCGCATTGCTCGACAGCGTTGCGGTGTCCTTGTCCACACGGGTGTCGCTGGCGAACTTCCACGCATTGCTTTCGTTATTGGAGAAAGTCGCCAGTGTCGTTTGCTTCGCGGCCACTTCCACGATCTTCGAGGTCAGGGCTGCCGTCGCCGTGTCGTCATTTGCCACCGGCACGCTATGGAAGATGTCGCTGCCGTCGGCCGTGCTGGTGCCGTCCGAGGCGGTGGCCACCACCTTCACCTCGCCCACGCTGACGTTCTCGGGCACGGTCATTTTCAGGCCCGTGATCGTGACCGCATTGGTCGCGGCATCCACGCTCACCGAGTAGCTGCCATTGCTGGTCAACGGCAAGGACCAGTGGGTGGCGTCGATCTGCGTGCCCGCGGACAGCGTCACACCCGCAGGCACTTCGACCACCACCTTGGAGATGGTTTCCGAATGATCGATATCGCGCGGCTCCGCGGTGATGGTCAGCGGATAGGTGGTGGCCGTCGTGTAGGTCACCTTGTGGATCAGATAGTCATCGCCGTTGCGCGGTGCATCGAACACGATCTTGCCTATCGTCGTGCCCACGGGCGCCGTCAGCGAGAACTGCTCCTCGACGGTATCGGTCACGCCCTGCACCGTCGCGGTCTTGATCACGTTGCCGGCTTCGTCGTACATCACATAGCGCGCCTGCTCGCCGCTGGCCAGCCAGGCGAACTGCACGGTGATCTTGGTCACCGGAACATTGAAGGCAATGGTCAGCGATTCGGACTTGCTGCCGTTGCCCGCCAACTCTTCCGAGGCCGCGGCGGAATTGCTGGTCACCGACCCGACGACACCAAAGCCGTCGTGGTTTGTTCCCGTGACCACGCTCACCGTTGCGCTGCCGCCATCGGCGTTCTTTGCCGTCACGGTATGGCCGGTATTCGTGGTGTTCACGGTCGAGGTGTTGATCGACGTGGTCACCGGCGCGCTGGCCGAGCCAACGTCGATGGATACCACCGGCACTTCGGCAACCGGAGTCACCGTGATGGTGCCGGTAGCGGTGCTGGTCGAGACCTGGCCCAGGTTGTCCTTGGCGCTGTAGTCAAAGGTGGTCGTTCCGCTCCAGTCCGCGTTGGGCTTGAAGTAGATCGTCGCGCCATTGCTGGTCGCGGCCAGCACATCGCTCAGCTGCAGCACCTGCAGGCCTGCGGCATCCTTGTAGAGCGTGCCATTGGTGGGCAGGCTGCTGAGCTGGAAGCTGACCACGGTGCCGTCGGCATCCGTGCCGCGCAACGCAATCGTCACCAGGTTGTCTTCCTGCGCCGTTCCGGTGACGGCCTGGGGCACCGGGGCTTCGTTGGTTCCCGTGATCTCGACGGCAATTGTCTTGGTCGCGGTGCCGCCCTTGCCATCATCGACCGTCACCGTGATGGTGTCGGTCACTTTCTGGCCTTCGGTCAGCGTCTGCACCTTGGTGCTGGTGTTGTCCAGCACATAGGTCCACTTGCCGGTTGCATCGACAGTGAACGTGCCGTACTGGCCCTTGCCGGCATTGTTGACGGACCAGGTGTGCACGTCCTTGAGATCGACATCGGCTTGTGTCAGCTGGCCACCGGTGGTGATCAGCCCGTCTTCCTTCACCGCACCCGTGGCAACGCCGCTGATGGTCGGTGAATCATTGGTGCCGTTGATGGTGATCGTGATGCTGGTCGTGGCCGAGCCATCGAAGCTGGTGACGTTATAGGTTTCCACCACCTTCTCGCCGGCCTGCAGATACTGCACCTTGCTGTTGTCGACCGAATAGCTGTAGCTGCCGTCGGTGTTGAACACCAGCGCGCCCAACTGAGCACCACCGGAGACCGTGCTGCCGGAGAACGTCGCGCCGGCCTTGAAGCTGGCTTCGCCCGTATCCACATCGGA
>JBBKVU010000336.1:0-3809 GCA_037968595.1 Comamonas sp. | reverse complement strand
CGGCCAGGGCCTGGGCCGGCACCGCGTCCTCGGCCGCCCACTGCGCGATCTGCCGCGGCTTGACGTCGTTGTGGATGCCGTCGGACAGCAGCACGAAGATATCCCCGGGCAGCACTTCGCCCTGGCGGTAGTCGATGGTCACGCGCTCTTCCAGGCCTATGGCGCGCGTGAGCCTATGGGCAAAGTCCTGGCCGCCCATCACATGGTCTTCGCTCAGCTGCTCCATCTGTCCCTGGCGCAGCAGATAGGCGCGCGTATCGCCCACATGCGCCAGCGTGAAGCTCTGGCCGCGCAGCACCAGGGCCGTCAGCGTGGTCAGGCCGTAGGCCGGCTGGCGCCGCCGATTGACGCCGTAGAGCCAGGCGTTCTGCGCGCCGATGATGCGGTCCAGCGCCACCGTCGGCTCCCAGGTCAGGGGCGTGCAGAAGAAGTCATTGGCCAGACTCGTCACCGTGGTCTGCGCGGCTTCGCGCCCCCAGCCGCCCGCGCTCACGCCATCGGCCACGGCCGCCAGCATGCCCTGGTCGGCGCCGTCATCAGCCATCTGCACCGCGGCAAAGTCTTCATTCACCGCAGCGCGTCCGGTGCGCGAGACCCATCCAATGTCGAGTTCAAAAGGCATGGGGTGATTGTGACGAGGAAAACGCTTTACGGGACATGCCCGAAACGGTGCGTGGCTTGCACTGGTTTGATGCGCGGGCCGCGTGTCTGACACCTTTTGGCGCTGCCATGAGGCAGGGCACGCTTCGACGCGGCCTGCCCCAGTAACGTGGTGGCACGGATTTATGGAGACTGGCACAAAACCTGCTTGACCCAGTCCGACGATGCGGGGTAGCAATGCCCTCGTCACCCAGGACAAAGGCGTCCGCAACTTTTCCAGCGCACTCAGTGCCGGTAACCGTTGCGGACGCCTTTTTGTTTTTCCGAACCGGAGCCAGCGCTCCACCACCGTCGAAGGAAGTCGCATGCCCCACGCGACCGATAAAACACCGATGAAGTTGTTGATTGCCGGCAATGGCATGGTGGGCCACCGCTATGTCGAAGCCCTGATCGAACGCTACCCCGACCTGCCCGCGGCCGGCCTGGAAGTCACCGTGCTCGGCGAGGAGCCGCGCCCGGCCTACGACCGCGTGCATCTGTCCGACTTCTTCAGCGGCCGCGGCGCCGATGATCTGTCGCTGGTGCCGCCGGGCTTCTACGACCGCCCCGGTCTCACGCTGCGGCTCAACGCGCGCGTGGCCTCCATCGAGCGCCGCAACCATACGCTGCAGCTGGCGGATGGCGAGGAACTGGCCTACGACAAGCTGGTGCTGGCCACGGGCTCGTCGCCTTTCGTACCCGGCGTTCCCGGTCGCGACCGGCCGCATTGCTTTGTCTACCGCACCATCGAAGACCTCGAAGGCATGCTCGCCTCGGGCGCCAAGTCCAGAAGCGGCGTGGTCGTCGGCGGCGGCCTGCTGGGCCTGGAATGCGCCAAGGCGCTGCGCGACATGGGCCTGCAGACCCATGTGGTGGAATTCGCGCCGCGCTTGATGATGGTCCAGGTCGACGAAGGCGGCGGGCGCGTGCTGCGCAGCAAGATCGAAGCGCTGGGCGTGCAGGTGCACACCAGCCGCAACACGGTGGAGATCACCGACGGCGCCACGGCGCGCCACCGCATGGTGTTTGCCGACGGCAGCTACCTTGAGACCGACATGATCGTCTTCTCGGCCGGCATTCGCCCGCGCGACGAACTCGCGCGCCAGAGCCTGCTGGCGCTGGGCCCGCGCGGCGGCATCGTGGTCGACGACCACTGCCGCACCAGCGACCACGACATCTACGCGATTGGCGAATGCGCGGCCTGGCAGGAGCAGGTGTTCGGCCTGGTCGCGCCGGGCTACGACATGGCGCGCGTCGCCGCCGGCCATCTGGCCGGTGACGTGGACGCGGCGTTTCGCGGCGCCGACATGAGCACCAAGCTCAAGCTCATGGGGGTGGACGTTGCCAGCATAGGCGACGCGCTGGGCCGGGCGCCGGGCTGCCGCAACTTCAGCTACACCGACGAACTGCTGCAGGTCTACAAGAAGATCGTCGTCAGCGAGGATGGCAAGCGCCTGCTGGGCGCGGTGCTGGTGGGCGACGCCTCCGAATACGGCACGCTGCTGCAGATGGCGCTCAATGCCATGCCCCTGCCCGAATCGCCCGGCCTGCTGATCCTGCCGGCCACCGACGGCGCGGCCAAGCCCGGTCTGGGCGTGGACGCGCTGCCCGACGCCGCCGTGCTGTGCTCGTGCAACAACGTCAGCAAGGGCCAGCTGTGCGCGGCCATCGCGGGCGGCGTGCAGAACATCGGCGATCTCAAGGCCTGCACCAAGGCCGGCACCTCGTGCGGCGGCTGCGTGCCCCTGGTCACCCAGGTGCTCAAGGCCGAACTCAAGCGCCAGGGCGTGGCCGTCAACAACCACCTGTGCGAGCATTTCCCGTACTCGCGCCAGGAGCTCTACCACCTGGTGCGCGTCGGCGAGATCCGCACCTTCGCCCAGCTGCTGGCCCAGCACGGCAAGGGCCACGGCTGCGACATCTGCAAGCCCACGGCGGCGAACATTTTGGCCAGCTGCTGGAACGACTTCGTGCTTGACCGCAACGGCGCGCCGCTGCAGGACAGCAACGACTACTTCCTGGGCAATATCCAGAAGGACGGCACCTATTCCATCGTGCCGCGCGTGGCCGCGGGCGAGATCACGCCCGACCAGTTGATCATCATCGGCCAGGTCGCCAAGCACTACGGCCTCTACACCAAGATCACCGGCGGCCAGCGCATCGACATGTTCGGCGCCCAGGTGCACGAGCTGCCGCTGATCTGGCGCGAACTCACCGACGCGGGCTTCGAGTCGGGCCACGCTTATGGCAAGAGCCTGCGCACGGTGAAGAGCTGCGTGGGCAGTACCTGGTGCCGCTACGGCGTGCAGGATTCGGTGAAGCTCGCACTTGATCTGGAGAACCGCTATAAGGGCCTGCGCTCGCCCCACAAGATCAAGTTCGGTGTCTCCGGTTGCGCTCGCGAATGTGCGGAGGCGCGGGGTAAGGACGTCGGCGTCATCGCTACCGAAGGTGGTTGGAATCTCTACGTCGGCGGCAATGGTGGCCAATCGCCCAAGCATGCACGGTTGCTCGCATCGAATCTCGACGACGCCACGCTCGTCAGCTACATCGACCGGTACCTCATGTTCTATGTCCGGACCGCGGATCGTTTGCAGCGGACGGCGCCGTGGCTCGACGCCCTCGATGGTGGTCTCGAGCATCTGAAGTCCGTCGTCTGCGAGGACAGCCTGGGGATCGGCGCCGAACTCGAGGCCGATATGGACCGCCATGTGGCCGGTTACAAGGACGAATGGGCAGGCGTTCTCGAAGACGAGGAGAAGTTGGGCAGATTCGTCTCGTTCGTGAATGTGCCCGAGGCGATCGATCCGACCATTGCGTTCGACGAGTCGGGTGAGCGCAAGGTTCCGGTGCTGATGGGGATGCCTGCATTCGGCGGTTGAGATCTCGCTCACACCCCTGTGGGGTGTCTGACCGCATGTGCACACCTGAGTAACCGCTACTTAACGACCAAGAAACACGGGCAACGTGCAATAGCACCAGGAGGTACGTGATGACTGTCATCGAGTCTCGAACCAGCACCACCAGAAACTGGAACCAGCAGTTCTCCACGACACCGTGCGCCGAATCCGCGCACTCGTGGACTGCCGCGTGCACTGTCGACGCGCTCGTTCCGGGACGAGGCGTCGCAGTTCTGCTGAGAGGAGGTACCCAAGTGGCGTTGTTCGCAT
>JBBKVU010000335.1:0-4436 GCA_037968595.1 Comamonas sp. | reverse complement strand
ATGAGCCTGAAGGAGCGCGAAGCCATAGAAACCCACGCCCGGCGCAAGCTGCTTGAGGAGCAGGAAGCCAACCTGCAGGAAGTGGCTAAGGCGCAGGGCATGGATGCCGAACAGGTCGACTTCTGGCGGCGCAAATTTCTGGGCATTGGCAGCTGAGCATGGCAAGCGTTCTCAAGCCCCTGGCCAGCACCACCCGGGTGCTGGAGTGGGACGATCTGCCCGCCAGCGTTCGCGCTATTCCCGATGGCTTCAACCCTCTGGACGATGGCGTGCTGATGAAGCACCAGCGCGAGGTGGCGGGCCTGCAGGCGTCGATCATCGCCGTGCCCAAGGGACGCCGCACGGGCATTACCTTTGGCACCATGCTGGACAAGACGCTGGTCGCTGCTTCGCGCAAAAGCGCTGGCGGTGACAACGTCTTCTACATCGGCGACACCAAGGAAAAGGGCCTGGAAGCTATCGGCTACTGCGCCAAGTTCGCCCGCGTGATCGCCCAGGCCCAAGGCCAGGGTGCGTCGGGCGTCGAAGAGTTTCTGTTCGAGGACCAAGACGAGAGTGGCAAGAGCCGCAATATCACCGCCTACCGCATCCGTTTTGCCAGCGGCTTCCAGGTGTGTGCGTTGTCCAGTCGTCCGGCCAACATCCGCGGTCTGCAAGGCCACGTGGTCATCGACGAAGCCGCATTCCATCCCGATGTGCAGGGCGTGCTTGATGCGGCGACCGCGCTGCTGATCTGGGGCGGCAAGATCGTGGTGATCAGCTCGCACAACGGCAAGAACAATCCGTTTGCCCAGTTCTGCCGCGACATCGAGGCCGGCCGCTACGGCGCCGACGCTGCCGTGGCCACGGTCACGTTTGATGATGCTGTCGCGAATGGCCTCTTCGAGCGCGTGTGCATGATGAAGGGCACGACGCCGACGGTCGCGGACAAGGAGACCTGGTACGCCAAGATTCGCAACGGCTACGGCGTGCGCAAGGCATCGATGCGCGAGGAGCTGGACGCCATACCGCGCGACGGCAATGGGGTGTGCCTGCCTGGCGTGTGGGTCGATCAGGCCATGGTGCTGCCCGAGACCGCAGTGCTGCGCCTCGCGCTGGACGATGACTTCTCACATAAGTCCACCGAAGAGCGTAAATCCTGGGTCGCTGACTGGATCGTCCGCTATCTGGACCCGGCGCTCAAGAAGCTGGACCCGCGTGTGCGTCATGTGTTCTCCCAGGACTATGCCCGTCATCGGGACTTCTCCGTGTGGGGTGCGATCGCGCTGACGCTGGGCATGCGCCGCCAGTGCTCGTTGGTGCTGGAGATGCACAAGGTGCCCTATGCCCAGCAGCGCCAGATCATCTGGCACGCCATCAGCAAGCTGCCGAATCGCTGCGGCGGCGCCATGGATGCCACTGGATCCGGCCAGGCCCTGGCAGAAGAAACGGCCGACAAGTTTGGCCGCCACCATGTCCACCAAGTCACGCTGAATCGCGGCTGGTACGGAACATGGATGCCCAAGCTGATCCAGGGCTTTGAGGACGGCATGGTGGATCTGCCCAAGGACGCCAACATGGCGCAGGATCTGCGCGCCATCGAAGAGGTCGAGGGCGTGCCCATGGTGTCAAAACTGCGCCGCCAGGACATCAAGGACCCGGAGCTGCAGCGCCATGGCGATAGCGCCGTCATGCTGGCGTTGGGCTGGTTCGCCACCTTGCACCTGAGCGCATCCATCGCATTCACCGAGGTGCCACGCCTTCCGCGTGGCTTCGACAACATCACTGACGGCGACGACATGGACCTGGATGATGACCTGGGCATGGGCGAGCCCGCGACTACTTGGTAGCACCCTCATGGCAACTTCTCGCATCCTTGGCCCCGATGGCCGGCCCATCCGCATCCCCGACCTCGACGAGCCCCAGACGGCCCGCCTGGCGCATCTGCAGCGTGAGCTGCAAAGCCACCCCACGCGGGGGCTGACTCCGTCCAAGTTAGCGCGCATTCTGGACGCCGCTGAAACCGGCGACCTGGTCGCGCAGTTCGAGCTGTTTGAGGACATGGAAGAAAAGGACGGCCACATCGCCAGCGAGATGAACAAGCGCCGCCGCGCCTGCATCCTGGACTGGCAGGTCGTGCCGCCCGAGAAGTCGCCGAGTTTGCTGGAGACGCGCAATGCGGCCCAGCTCGACGAGCTGGTGCAGGAAATCCCGGACTTTGAAGACATGCTCTTCGATTTGACCGACGCCACCGGCAAAGGCTTTGCTTGCCTGGAAATCGAATGGCACCGTGTCGAGGGCTACTGGTTGCCCAAGACCGTCACCCACCGGCCGCAAAGCTGGTTCAGCCTGCACCGCGGCTATCGCCAGGAGATGCGCCTGCGCAGTGACAAGGCGGTCGACGGCGTGCCAGGTGAGCCGCTCAACCCCTTCGGCTGGATCACCCACGTGCACAAGGCCAAGAGCGGCTACCTGGAGCGCGCGGCGCTGTTTCGCCAGCTGACCTGGACCTATCTGTTCAAGAACTACAGCGTGGGCGACCTGGCCGAATTCCTGGAAATCTACGGCATTCCGGTGCGTCTCGGCACCTACCCCGCCAGTGCCAGCGAGAAGGACAAGGCGACGCTGCTGCGGGCGCTGGCCAGTATTGGCCACAACGCAGCCGGCATCGTGCCCGAGGGCATGCTGCTGGACTTCAAGGACGCGGCCACGGGCGACCCCAAGGCGTTCGAGCTGATGATCAGCTGGTGCGAGCGCAACCAGAGCAAGGTGATCCTGGGCGGCACGCTCACCAGCGGCGCGGATGGCAATGCCAGCACCAACGCCCTGGGCAATATCCACAACGAAGTGCGCAAGGACCTGCGCGACGGCGATGTGCGCCAGCTCAACAGCACGCTCAGCCGCGACCTGGTCTATGCCATTGCCGCCATCAATGGCCTGGCGCCCGAAGGCCTGCGGCGCTGCCCGGTGTTCAAGCTCAATGCCGATGAGACCGAGGACTTGAAAGCGTTCTCCGAGGCATTGCCCAAGCTGGTCAGCATCGGCGTGCGGCCCACCGTGAAATGGGCTCACGAACGGCTCGGCATTCCGGTGGCGCAAGCCGGCGAGGCCGTGCTGCTGCCTGCACAGACGCAGCCGGCGCCTGCCATCCCGGCGGCTCAGGCCGCTCTGACGGCCCAGCCACCCGCTCCGGCATGGGCAGTGCCTCCCGCTCAAGAGCACCTGGCTGCGCTGACAGCCCAGCTACCCGTTCAAACCGCGCTGCACGCACTGATGCCGGCCCAGGCCATGCAGCCCCAGCTAGCCGCCGCTGCGGCGCCTGCGGTCGCCGGCTGGGTGAGCCAGATTCGTGAGCTGGTGATGCGGGCGCAAAGCCTGTCCGAGATCCGCGATGGCCTGGAGCAATTGCTGCCGGGCATGAGCCTGGACCAGTACGCGGCGGCCATGGGCGAAGCCTTGACCGCTGCCCATCTGGCCGGCCGTCATGACGTGCTGCAGGAAGCCTCGGGCACATGACCCCGCCAAAGGCCCATAGGCGCATTGTTTTGCCCCGTGGCCCCGGTTGCCTATCCCAATGCGCCGCAAGCCCCTGCACGGCCCTGTAAAGCCTTTACAAGTTCAGCCCCATGACTCAAGCCGCCTACGGATCGCTGCGTTTCCGAGAACAGTCGGAGTTCTTCCGCCGCAAGCTCAATCTGCCAACCACTGGATGGACGGACGTTTACACCCACGAACACGACCAGGCGTTCGTGGTCGCGGGCGCCAACCGGGATGCCATCGTGACCGACTTTCGCCAGGCCGTGCAGAAGGCGATTGACGAAGGCGCCACCCTGGAGGACTTCCGCAAAGACTTCGACCGCATCGTGTCCACGCACGGCTGGGACTACAACGGCGGGCGCAACTGGCGCAGCCGCGTGATCTACGACACCAACCTGGCCACCAGCTACGCGGCCGGGCGCTGGGAGCAGCTGCAGGACGCGCCGTACTGGCAGTACGAGCACAGCGACTGGGTGGAGCACCCGCGCGCGCAGCACGTCGAATGGGACGGCCTGGTGCTCGAGCGCGGCAACCCTTGGTGGAATCTGCATTTCCCCCCGAACGGCTGGGGTTGCAAGTGCAAGGTCAAAGGCATATGGGCCGGCGATCTGAAGCGGCTGGGCAAGTTAGGGCCCGACCAGGCGCCCAGCGTCAATCTCGTGGAGCGCACCATTGGCCAGCGCAGCGCGCAGGGGCCTCGCACGGTGCATGTGCCCGAAGGCATAGACCCTGGCTTCGAGTACGCCCCGGGCAGCGCCCGCCTGCGCAGCGCCATTCCACCCGAGCGGCCCGATCCGCCGGTGCCTGGCAGCGCGGGCGGCCATGGCCTGCCCAACCTGCGCCCCCAGGAGCCGTTGCCGCCGCCGCGCGTCATCGCTGCCGAGACGTTGCTGCCCAAGGGGCTGACACCCGAGGAATAT
>JBBKVU010000334.1:0-6701 GCA_037968595.1 Comamonas sp. | reverse complement strand
GGCCACCAGCCACCATACGGGCGCGCGCAGGATATTGCTCAGCGAGTTCGCCAAGCAGCAATTCCATGCCTTGCGCCAGACGCAGCCGGTGCTCGGCGGTGGCCGCGCCCGTATGGTGGCTGGTGGCCACGCGCAGCGCCGGCATCACCACCTCGTCATACAGCCGGGTCACGCCGTCAGCGACCTGCGCGGGCGTCGGCTTGGCGGGCAGCAGCGCGTCGACGGTATCGGTGCACAGCTCGATGGCTTCCTCCACATCGCCGCCCAGCAGGCGCTGGTACAAGCGCCTGGGCGCATCGAGCACGGGCGCATTGCCCAGCAGCACCTCCATGAACTTGAGCGCCGGCAGGTAGCGCCCCAGCACCAGCAGGCATACCGTCAGCGGCGTCGAAAGAATCAGGCCCACAGGCCCCCAGAGCGCGGTCCAGAACGTGGCAGCCACAATGATGGAAAGCGTCGACAGCCCGGTGCTCGAGCCGTAGAGCCAGGGCTCGACCACGTTGTTGCTGATCAGTTCGAGCAGCAGGATCAGGCACAGTGTCCAGAGAAACATGTTCCAGCCCGGATCGACGGCAAACGCCAGCGCCAGCGGAAACACGGCCGACACCATAGGGCCGACGTAAGGCACGAAGCGCATGATGGCCGCGACAACGCCCCAGAGAATGGCCCCGGGTACGCCGATGAACCACAGCCCGGCGGCCATCGGCAGCCCATAGCTTGCATTGACGATGAACTGCATGCGCAGGTAACGGCCTATGCGCTCGGATGCCTCATCCAGCGCATTGGTTGCCAGATGCAGGTTGCCGCCCATCAGCCGCACCAGTCGGTCGCGCAGGTCATCGCGGTCCAGCAGGATCAGCACCACGAACAGCAGCACGATGCCGGCCATCAGTACCGGTTCGCTGACCTTGTCGAGCCAGGCCGTGAACTGCGCCATGGGCTTGAGTTCCACCGGCTGGATTTCGACTTTCTGCACGCGCGGCGCCGGCGCACCGCTGGGGCTGGCAATTTCCTTTTCCACGGTATCGTAGGTCTTGCGCGCGCCGTCCCAGACGCTGGGGCCGCTGATGTACTTGCGCAGATCGCGCAGCTTGCTGCGTATGGTGCTCTGGTAGGTGGGCAGATCGGAGCTCAGCTGGCTGACCTGGTTGCCCAGGTAGGCGCCCATGCCTCCCAGCGTGCACAGGGTGATGGCAACCACCAGCAAGGTGGCGGCCATGCGTGACAGGCCCCAGCGCTTGAGCCGGGTCACAGCGGGATCGAGCAAGAAGCCCAGCAGCAGCGCCAGCGCCAGCGGCACCAGCAGTTCGCGGCCGAAAAACAGGCCGGCAATCACCAGCGCGGCAATCAGCAGGCCTATGAGCACGCGCAAGGCGGGCAGCATCGACGCCAGCTGGGCCAAGACCGGCGCCTCCATCGGCACCCGCTCCTGGGCTTCGGCGCGGTCGCGGGACGCCTGGGCGGCGTCGGCCGATGCAGGGGCCTGCCGGGGAGGCAAGGGCGCAGCCGATGCGGGGTCAGTGAAAGTCTCGGGCATGGCTTGGAGGGTGGGCAAGAGAGGAAGGCATCAAGCATCCATTGCATCCCAAACCGCCTTGCATGCCTGTCAGCCGTAACCTCGAAACACCTCAAGAACATGCGTATGAGTGCGACCAGGGCCAGGCAGTCATTCCTGGGCCGCAGTGATCGGCCAGCAGACATGGACGCACACCCCGCGGCCGCCGATTCCCGCAGCGCGCTCCAGACGGGCACCGGCGCTTGCAGCGCGGTAGGCCATGCCCTGCAGGCCCTGGCCCGCCGAGGCCGGACCCGACGCCTGGTCTATGCCCACGCCGTCGTCGCAGATGTGCAGATGCCATTCGTCGCCGCGCAGCTCCAGCCTCACCTCCAGCGCCGTGGCCTGCGCATGTTGGAGCATGTTGCTCAGCGCTTCCTGAGCGATGGCGGCAATGTGCTGCGCGGACTCGCCGCTGAGCAAGCCCGGCTGATGGCTGTCGGGCACCTGCCAGCGAACATCGATGCGCCGGCGCTCGAGCACCGGTTGCAGGCGATGGCGCAGGATGGCCAGCCGGTCGGTGAGCACGCTCTGGTCGCCATCCATGCTGTCGACCAACAGCCGCAGATCAAGCAGGCAATGCTCGAGCACCGCGTGCAGCTGGATCTGGCGCGTATCGGTGGTATCGAGCAGCATGGCTGCATTGACCAGTTGCGAGCCCACGGCATCGTGCAGCGCGCGCGCAATGCGCTGGCGTTCGAGCTGGATCTCACGAGAGGGGCGCGGATTGCGCCGGCGGCGCCAAACCCAGGCACGCCGCGCCTGCAAGCCCAGCCAGGTGCCGACCAGCAGCCAACTGGCCAGCGCCACGCCGGCCCAGACCTGGAACGCCGCATCGGGGCTTGCCGGCAGCGCCAGCCTTGCGCTGCCAATCAGCCAGCACAACAGCCCCAGAGGAACAAACCACAGCAACAGCGCCAGCAGCGCCAGCAGTGCGGCCAGATCGGCACGGCGCAGGGCATGGGGGCCGAACATGATGTGCCGGCTGAAGCCGCTGCTTCAGAGCGCACCCCAATGGAGCGGCGCGCGCATCAGAACATCCCCCGCAGCGAGGCAAAACGCACCGCCTGGGCGCGGGTGCGCACCTGCAGCTTGCGATAGATGTTCTTGATATGGGTGTTGACGGTCATGCTGCTGATGGTCAGCCGCACGCCGATTTCCACGCTGGTGTAACCCCCTGCCACCATGCGCAGCACTTCACGCTCGCGCGCCGACAGCCGCTCGGCCTCGTCGGGCTGGCGCCGACGCACTTCCTCGACAGCGGTCTTGTCGAAGCGCTGCAGCAGGCGGCGTGCGAGGTTGGGCGTGATGGACGCGCCGCCGTTGGTGACCTGCAGCACCGCCATCGGGTAGTTGCCGAACCATGAGTTCTTGATCAGGTAGCCGGTGGCGCCCAGCTCGAAGGCGCGCAACACCAGATCATCGCTTTCCATGATCGACACCACCACGGCCTCGGCCGAAGGATGCAAGGTCTTCATGAAATCGATCAGGTCAAGCCCTTCGCCATCGCCCAGGTGCATGTCGACCAGCATCACATCGAAGTCATGCTGGCGTATGGCCTTGCGCCCCTCCTTGATGCTGCTGGCCTGCGCCACCAGCAAGGTGCGCTCGTCGGCCATCAGTTCCTGGGCGATCACCATGCGGATATGCGCATCGTCGTCGATCAGCAGCACGCGCACCGGCTTGTCCACCTGACCGATCAGGAAGTTCGGCCAGATGCGCGCGCCGGGGTAGGCGGGCATCGCGGGAAAGGATTGCGACTGCAGGGTGGGAGTGAGCGCCGTGCAGTCCGGATCGGACGCCTGCACAGCGGTAGGTCTGTCTATGGACATGAGAAGTACCCCCTTCTACAGAAACAAGTTTCCGGTGCATACAGGGACCGCCTGGGCGCCGATGGATCAGACACGAAATCATGATGAAACAAATCTCTACATTTGGTCCCGCAAATATCTATAAATTACAAAATTTACGTTTTGATACCAATTAATACGGTAGCAAATGCATGAAGACGTTTCACAGGCTGACAAATAGCCGTGGATGGTGGCGCGCAGCAGCACGGCAAACATGTAACAAACTCAGGAGCGCGTTGCGGCTATTGCCCACCTTGCAATCCGCCGTTGTCCAGGGAGTTTCCGGCTTTGGCCCAGGTTCCGGGCGAAACACATAAACGCCAGGCCTTACAAAAAACCAGAAAAATTGCACTTCACACCTTTGCGCCTATCTTTATTCGTCAATGTTGCCTTGCTTGCAATTTGTTACTACCGCACAAATCATCGTTCTTGCGATAGACAGAAGCTCTTGAAAGGCTTGCATTCATTGGAAACACGCCTGACACCCGGCACACAAATAGACACCAGCGGGCTACCGCCAACGGGCGATACAGCAAACCGACGCGCAATCGCACAGTTGGAATCAGGCAAAGCGCAATGGCGCTGATTCCTCCGGGAACCGGCAACGCTTTGTCCTTCACCGTCCGAGCACTCCGCTCTCCCATGTCTTGAAACCTAGGAATCTGTCATGAAAACGCTTGCCTTTCTTTCGCTGAGCCTGATTTCTGCAGCTGCATTTGCCACCGGCCCTGGCGGCGGCTCTGGAGGTGGATCGGGTGGCCCGAGCGGTCCCTCCGGCCCTCAAATCAACATCAATGCACCCTCAACGCAAATCACTTCGCTGTCGCACTCGGCGCTGAAGAACAGCGCGACCGGCAATGGGGAAGCCCGTCAGAACGTGGCCAGCAATACCGGCAACGTGAACATCAACACGTCGTCGCTGCAAATCGTCTCCGCCAAGAACAGCGGCATCATCAACGAAGCCAACAACGATGCCACCGGCACGCAGAACCTGGCCTCCAACATGGGCAAGGTCAACGTGGACGGCAAACAGCTGCAGATGGTGGCTTTGAAGCACTCCTACGTCGGCAACTTTGCCAGCGGCAATTCCAGCGCGGTGCAGAACGTGTCAAGCAACAACGGTTGCCAGGCTTGCAACTGATCTGGGCTTGACCGGGTTGCCCGCAACCCGGGCCGGCGGTTGTACGTTGCCTGCGCAGCGTCAACGCCGGCCTTTTCACCGAATGGAGGATTGCCATGACATTTCTCACAGTCGCCCCGCCGGCGCGAATCGTCTGGGCCTGGCTGCTGCTTGCAGCCGCGTCGCTGCTGGCACTGGGCAGGCCCGCGGCGGCGGCGCCGGGTGAGGATCCCCTGGTGCTGAACTCGCGCGTCGAATACCTGAGCATGCCCTGGGCCGCGATAACGCCCTCCAAGGGCCTGGAGACGGTTGGAGAAATGCCGGTCGCCATCCAGGCCAAGGTCGCGCGCTACCTGGCCAAGTCGATGTCCAGCAACACCGACGGCATCCAGACCGACAAGGATGTGATCACCACGACCACTACCCAGGGCCTGCGACGCAGCTGCACGCAGGAAATCGCCAGCAATACCGCGACCGGCAAGAACGGCGCGATCAACTCGGCCCCGCAAATCGTGGTGCTGCGCGGCGACCTGATCAACGCCTGCCGCTGAACGCCGGCGGCGCACCCCACTGGCCCTGACGCGGCCCAGCCCAAATCCTCGCGCCGCGGCGCGGACCTGACTGCCTTTTGCGGAGCTGCATCATGGAATATTCCAAGCGCCCTCGGCACGATGTGCCTTCCCAATGTCCGCCTGCGCCCAAGGGCGAGCAGCGCTTCTGGCGCGCCGTGCTGGCATCGACGCTGGGGTTGAGCGTGCTGCTCGCGGGATGCACCGCTCCGCTCAATGCGCGCAAGGACGCGAAATTCCAGAGCTATGCCTACGCCGAGAACCGGCCCACGGTGCGGCCGGTGCGCTCGATTTCCAGTTTCTCGGATTCGCTGATGTGCATGGACAGGCTGCTGCGCGAAACCGGCATGCCGACCACGCTGATCACCAGCAAGCAGCTGCCCGACTATTCCGGCCGAGTCGCCGTGGCCACCAAGGAAATGGTGGTCACCGCACTCTCGCAGATGTCGCGCCTGAGCAATGCCTTCCGCTACGTCGACTACGAAGTCGACATCGCGCGCCAGGACACGGTGCAGAACCTGACCACCATCCTGCTCAACAACAACCAGATGCAGTTGCAGCGCCCCGCCCTGTACATCTCGGGCGCGATTGCCTTTGTCGACCAGAACGTGCTGCGCAACGAGTTCGATGTCGGCACTTCCGCCAGCCGGCTGGAGACGGGTTACAGCAGAACGCGCAACGCCACGGTGATCGGCCTGGAAATGCACCTCGGTGAATTCCGCAACCGCACCATCATTCCCGGCCTGGACTCGGCCAACGAAATCATCATTGCCAACGGCGGCCAGGGTCTGGACCTCGCCGGCCGCATAGGCAGCTACGGCGTGCAGTTCACCGTCGGGCGCGACTACGCCCAGGGGTCCGGCCCTGCCGTGCGCACCCTGGTCGAGCTCGGCATGATCGAACTGCTGGGCAAATGGGCGCGCGTGCCCTACTGGCAGTGCCTGACGCTGGAGCAGACCCACCCCGATTTCCAGCGCCAGCTGCGTGACTGGTATGAGGAGTCCGGCCCCGACGCGCGCCTGCAGCTGGTGCAGCGTTCGCTGATACGCAAGGGCTATCTGCCGCTGACCTCCCAGGTGCTGAGCCCGCAAAGCGGCGCGCTGCGCACCGCGCTGGCGCGCTTTCAGGCCGACCAGGGCATGGTGGTCACCGGCGTGACCGACTTCACCACGTACGAGCGCGCTCTCAGTGGCTTTGTGGGCGTCGGGCCCGACGGCAAGCTGACGCGCGTCGGCTGGACCAGCAAGAACGGGCAAAGCCTGGAACTTCCCGGCCAGGCAGGCCCTGGCAGCGCGGGCGTGAGCGTCGCCGAGCGGGTGATCGACCTGCAGATCGAGAACATCATGCTGGACCGCACGACGTTTGAAGTCGGCGAACAGATCTTTCTCTCGGCCACGGTCTCGCGCACCTCCTATATGAGCTGCTACATGGGCAGCGCCGCCGGCACGGTGATACGGCTGCTGCCCAACAGCACCAATCCCTCGGGCTGGGTCTCGGCCAATCAGGCGCTGCGCATTCCTGACTGGATGAGCCCGCAGCCCGGCTTCGTGATGGACGCGGGCGCCCCCGGCAGCGAAGGCGTGGCCTGCTTTGCCAGTGGCACCGAC
>JBBKVU010000333.1:0-9706 GCA_037968595.1 Comamonas sp. | reverse complement strand
CTGCTGGGCTGCGGCGGCCATGGCGGCAAGCGCCGCGACAAGGAGCCGCTGCGCGACTGGCGCGCCCACCAGGGCGCGCAGCGCTGGCAGGCACTGCAGCAGAACGTCGAGGCGTTCATGCTGTCGGGCCCGGCCGACGCGCTGGCGTTGCAGGTGCATGGCCAGGCCTGTGAACGCACGCGCTTTCGCAGCAAGGCCATCTCGCGCAGCCCGCTGCTGCTGCAGGCGCTGCAGGACTTCGACAAGCCGGTGCTGATGGTCTGGGGCGAGGACGACGTCACCGCGGTTCCCACCGAAGCCGCGCAAACCCTGGGCCAGCACAAGCCCGAGCGTGACTGGACCATTCTTGCCGGCGCCGGCCACTGGGTGCAGTACGAGCGGCCCGAGGCCGTCAACACGCTGCTGGCCAGCTGGCTGCAGGCGGCCTGAGGCTTGGCGCAGTTCAGCCGGGCGCAGCGCCGCGCCGGCCGCCGTTCACTCCTCGTTGACGCAAAGCTTGGCGGTCTGCTCGACGTAGGCCAGGAAATCGGGCTCAGACAGCGGCCTGGCAAACAGATAGCCCTGAAAGTGCCGGCAGCGCTTGCCCAGCAAAAAGGCATGCTGCTCGCGGGTTTCAACGCCTTCGGCAAGCACCTGCAGGCCCAGACTTTCACCGAGTGAAATGATGGTCGCGACAATCGACGCATCGAAGCTGCTGGTGACCACATCGCGAATGAAGGACTGATCGATCTTGAGTTGATCCAGCGGCAGGCGCTTGAGGTAGTTCAGCGAGGAATACCCGGTGCCGAAATCGTCAAGCGAAAAGTAGATGCCCATGGATTTGAGCGCACCCATTTTCTGCGCAATATCGTCGGCATCCTGGGCGAAAATGCTCTCCGTGATTTCCAGCTCCAACATCAGCGGATTGATTCCGCTGGACTCGATGCTGGCCACGGTCTGCGCCAGAAAATCCGGATGCTGGAACTGCTTGGCACTGACATTGGCCGCCAGCCGCAGCTGCGCCAGCTTGCTGTCCTGGCTCCAGGAATGCAGCGTCTCGCACACGCGCTGCAGCACCCACTGTCCGAGTTGAAAGATGAAGCCGCTTTTCTCGGCGATGTCGATGAACACCGAAGGCGGGATCAGGCCCTTCTCGGGATGGCGCCAGCGGCACAGCGCTTCGGCGCCCGTGACCAGGCCGTGCATGTCGACCTGGGGCTGGAACATCAGGAAAAACTCGTCCGAATACAGTCCGACACGCATGTCGTGTTCCAGCTGCACGCGCTCGGCAATCACTTTCTGCAACTGCCGGTCAAAGAACTTGTAGGTATTGCGGCCGTCATTCTTGGCGTGAAACATCGCCGAGTCGGCGCCGCTGACGATCTCGTCGACTGACTTCTTGCTGCTGTCGAAAAATGCCACGCCTATGCTTGCCGAAACATAATGCTCGCGCGAGGCAAACGACATGGGGGCGGAAATCTCGCGCAATATGCGCTGACAGATACGCTCCGCGGTATTTCGCGCCTGATCGAATTCCGTGCCCAGGCGGCTGAGCACCACCACCAGTTCATCGCCCCCGAACCGCGCCACCACATGCTGCGGCCCCACGGCATGGCGGATGCGCGAGGCCACGTGCTTGAGCACCGCATCGCCGCATTGATGGCCCCAATGGTCATTGATGAGCTTCAGGTTGTCGATGTCTATCATCAGCACCGCGCCAAATCCGTTGAGCACGCTGCTTTGCTCTATCAGCTGCGGAGCAATCTCGAGGAAATTGCCGCGATTGGGCAGACCGGTCAAGACATCGAAATAGGCCAGTTGCCGCACCTGCTGCTCGGCGCGCGTGCGCTCAGTGATGTCGCGCGACAGCACGATGAAATTGGGCTGCATTCCGGCCACGCCCTGCTTGCGCGCGACCGACAGCTCGAAGCAGCGCGCGCCGCCGCCGACCTCCATCTCGATGCGGTTGCCGGTGCTGCGTCCCAGCAGCTGCGCCTCCCGTATCGAGTCGTAGAGGACCTTGGCGGCCTTGGGCGGCAGAACGTCCCATGCGGTCTTGTTGAGCACGTCGGCCACCGGCATGTTGAGGCTGGCCTCGTTGCTGGTTCTGACGGCGAGATAGCGGGCATCGAGATCCATCTCGAACAGCAGATCGGGAATGGCGTCCAGCGTATCGTTGAGGTCGGCGGTGATTCCGCGCAGGTTGGCCGTCATGGCAATTGCCAGGGCCTTGGCCCGCTCGCGTGAGGTCAGCAGCAGAAACAGGATGATGCCCAGTGAAACGCTCAGGAGAATGCCTATCGAGGCAATCCAGTGGTGGGTTGCGGTCTGGTTCTTGGCCACATAGCTTTGCGTGGGCGTGATGCCGAAATACCATTTCCTGCCGCCAAAGTCCAGGTAATCCACTTTCGAGAAGCTGTTGTTCGCGACATGCTGCCCTTCGACAATGGCGCCGTCCAGGAATCTGTGGGATATCGCCGAATCCTCCAGCGTTTCCTTTTCGTAGAAAACCAGCTGCAAACCCGGGGCGAGGTTTTTCGCTATGGGCTGAAAGACATCGACCAGACGAAAGGGAAGGTCCACCCAGCCGCGCAGCACGTCGGCGCTGCGAATGTCTCTTTCGTCGGGCATGTAGACAGCCAGGTACAGGACGAATCCCGCCACATTCCTGGTTGGCGCATCCTGCACCAGGGTCAATTTCTGCGAAGCGATGAGGTCCCCGGAGTCGCTGGCCAGTTTCGCCGAGTTTCTGGCCTCTTCCACCGAGAAAATATCAAACCCAATGGTTTTCTCATTACCCTCCTTGGGCTCCATGAAAATGATGGGCGCATAGGAATCTCTGACACCCTCGGGCGTTAAATGTTGAAAGCCGGCGCCGTGCTCGCGGCGCAGCAGCGCCAGTGCGCGCTCCGCCGCATCGCTTCCCGTGAAATATTTCGCAAAGCCCACGCCTTGCAGCCCCGGCGCAATGGAACGTAAATTCAAGGACTTCACGAAAACATGAAATTCTCTCGCCGCCACATCGTCGGAGCCATCTATAAATCCCTTGACGCTGCGGGCTATCAATTCGAAGCTGTTGAATTGATTTGCCAGCAGGTATTTGATGTGGCTGCTTTCCAGCGTGATGGTCGAGCGCAAGTCCTGGTTGGCCAGCTGATTTCGCGACACCCAATAAAGCGCAGGAATAAGCGAAGCCACCAGCGTCGCAAGCACGGCAACCGCCAGCGCCTTGGCGTTGAATGCAGGACGGGTTTCGAAGAAATCCCCTCGGGCATTCGACTTATCAAGGCCCCCGTGTCTGGAGGATTCTGCGCGGGATTTCAATGGATGCATCCTTCATGGTCAGACGATAGTTGCATGGAACCCGAAATGACCCAATATTTTCGATGAAGCTCCATGGTACGGTAATCACCCATGTGTCCACCATCTGGTTAATGGCTTCTTGCTATCAGCCAATGATTTGATGGAGCCCGATCCAATGGCCTGGAAGATGGTTTGGGGCGGCAGCGGTAAATGTCCCAGCGGCCCCAGCCCTTCAGCGTGGAGGTTTGAGATCCACCAGTTCCTGGGCCCGCTGCGAGGTCATCTGCAGCCGGCAGCTATTTGCCGCGACGCGCGCCAGGCTGCCGCCGTCCGGGTCATCGTAGTAGCTGCAATTGGCATCGCGGTACTGAATCCACAGCCGCTGTGCGGCCTGCAACTGCTTCTTGCGCGCCGGAGTCAGGTCGAACATCAGCGCCTGAAACGCTGCATTGAGTCGCCTGTCCTGGCGGCCGTGCTCGGCGCCCATGCACTCGAGCATGGGCAGGGTCACGCCGCCGGCTTTGTCCATGCATGCCGCATACTGCGGCGAGAGTCCCGGGGCTTGCGCCGACGCGGGCACAGCGCTGCCGGCGCCGGCCAGCGCCAGCAGGGCAATACGCAGAAATGACAGGGTGGATCGCATCGATGGAGGCCTCGCTTTGCCGCTATCGTACCCTTGCCCGCCAAAGCTCATCCCGGGAAAAGCGGCATTTGCCGGCCACATGCCTGCGCCTGCAAGGGTTCAGAAGCCGCGCTGCGCCGCAGATCACCGCAGCGCAGGCACGCCGGCGTGCACTTCCACGCGGTTGCGTCCCTGGCGCTTGGCGCGGTAGAGCATCTCGTCGGCAAGCTTGAGGACCTGCGCGACTTCCGTCGAGTCACCGGGCCAGTGGGCAATGCCTATCGAGATCGTCACATGCGCCACGGGTGCCATGTCGGCCTGCTCGATCTGCCGGCGCAGGCGTTCGGCGACCTGCTGCGCCGCAATCTGTGCGGTGCGCGGCAGAAGAATCAGGAACTCCTCACCGCCCACGCGGCAAAAGACGTCGCGTTCGCGGGCGCAGTCGCGCATGTGCTGCGCCAGTTGCTGCAGCACCCGGTCTCCCACGTCATGGCCGTAGGTGTCGTTGACTTTCTTGAAATGGTCAACGTCCAGACTCATCACGGAAAACGGCGTTTTCTCCAGCTCCCAGGTCTGCAAGGCGTGCTCCAGCGTGCGCCGATTGCCCAAGCCCGTGAGCGGGTCGGTATGCGCATCCTTGCGCAGCCGGGTGATGTTCTTCTGCAGCAGTCCAATGCCCAGCAGCATGGCCTTCTTCAGTTCGGAGGCCTCGTAGTACCAGGAATGCACGCGCTGGATTTCATCCGCGGTCCCGGGCTTGTCCATGGTCCTGGCGCCGGTCGCCAGCTGCTTGAGCGGGCGCGCAATGAAGCGCGCGCACCACCAGATGAACAGCAGCGAAATGGCCGCCACCGGCAGGGAGTTGAGCAGCACCTGCAGCATCAGCGCGTCCAGCGCCGCCAGCGTCGCCTTGCGCGGCCGCTGGGCAACGATGCCCCAGCCACTGGCGGGCACGGTGGCATAACCGGCAAGCATCTCGATGTTCTTGCTGTTGACGATCTGCTTCTTGCCGGAAATGCCGGCAATGACTTCCTCGATCACCGGATTGCCCTCCACCGTGGTGCCGACCCGGTCGTTGACCGGGTGGTAGATCAGCCGGCGCTTCTGGTCGACCACATAGAGGTAGGAGCCGTCGCCATAGAAATGCGAGGCCAGCAGGCGGTTGAGAAAGTTCTCATGCTTGAGATAGATGGTGCCGGCGATCGCTCCCAGATAGTTGCCGTTGGCGTCGTTGACCGGGTGGGAAATGAAGACCACCAGGTTGCCGGCCGTCGACACATACGGCTGGCTGATCAGCGGCTGGCGACTGGCGATGATCTCGGTCGCGCCCGGGGTCTGCAGCTGCTTGCCGACCAGGTTCAGGCTCTGTGGCGAGGTCGCCAGCACCTCGGCCTGGCCGTTGATGACGGCAATCGAGTTGAAGCTGTCGGTTTGCAGGAACAGCCGCTCGGTCTCGGCGGCGAGAAACGCCTTGTCGCTGAAATCGCCGGCAATCACCTGCGCGGCATAGCCCAGCTGCTGCATCACCGAGTCGAAGAAATCCTCGGTGCTGGCTGCGAGCTTGGTCGCATAGGCATGGTTGCGCTCGAGCGCGGCATCAATCAGTTGCTGGCGTTGTACCTGGTAGCTGGCGTAAAGCGTGTTGACCAGTGAAATGAGCGCGCTTGCAATCGTCAGGGCAAGAATCAGGCGTCTCAGATCCATTTTGGCGATGGACTTGAAATTCATTGGCAACGACGTGATCGGATCGAAGGGAAGCAATTCAGCATGGGGTCTTGGCGCGCCTCGGGGCGCTGTCGGCTTATCGGTCTGGAGCACGCAACGTGCGTCCGTGCAGCCGCGATTGTGCGCGAAGTGAAGATCGATGCCAGCCAGGCGCAGCGTCCGCTGTCCACGGCCCACGCGGCCGCCTGCTTGGCCGCTTGCAGAGAGTCTCTTTGCTCATGACGCGCGACTGCGGCAGATCGGCCAGAACGCGCAACGCACATCAATAATTCGAGATATCTCAAGTCAATAGCATGAACCCTAGGAGTCATGCCAAAAGCTCATACCCAAAAGAACAAATATCCAAACCCCGGGCGTCCCAGCCCGATAGATTCAATGCCAGATGCAAGGAGCAATGATGAAAATCGGATTTATTGGTCTGGGTCGTATGGGTTTCTCACTGGCACGTTCTCTGCTGAAGAACCAAAGCCAGGTGGTGGTGCATGACACCAACGCCGAGGTGACGCAGCAGCTGGAAAAGCACGGCGCGGTGGTGGCGCAGGATGTGGCCAGCCTGTGCCGGCAGGTCGACATGGTGTTCACCATGCTGCCCGGCCCGGTGCAGGTCAAGGCCGTGGCGCTGGGTGAACAGGGCATCATCGCCCACCTCAAGCCCGGCGCGGTCTACATCGACATGAGCACCATCGATGTCGACACCGTCGATCTGCTGGCCGCGTCGTTTGCCCGCGCCGACATCGTGTTTGGCGACGCGCCCGTGGGCCGGCTGGCGATGCATGCCGACAAGGGCGAGTCGCTGTTCATGCTGGGCATTGCCGAGCAGCATCGCGCCCTGGTCGAGCCCGTTCTCTACCGCATGGGAACCACCATCCACCACTGCGGGCCGGCCGGCAGCGGCACGCGCACCAAGATCATCAACAACATGATGGTGCTGTGCTACTGCCAGATCAACTCCGAGGCGCTGGTGCTGGCCAAGTCGCTGGGGCTGGACATCCAGAAGACTTTCGATGTGCTCACCAGCACCACCGCCAGCAACGGCCAGCTCAAGGAGAAGTGGCCCAAGAAGGTGCTGGCCGGCGATCTGACGCCGGGCTTCGACATCACGCTGGGCTACAAGGACATTTCGCTGGCCTCCAATGCCGGCGCGGCCCGGCAGATCGCGCTGCCGGTCTGCGACACCACGAAAAACATCTTCCGCATGGCCCTGGCCGCCGGCAAATCGGGCCAGGACACCTCCTGCCTCACCGATTTCTGGGCCGAAGCCAATGCCATTGAAAAAATCCGACTCTGAGGAAACAGCATGCCCTTCCAACGCCGCTTCGTCCTGAAATATGCCGCCGCCCTGCTGGGCAGCACCAGCCTGCTGGCCGCACCGCTGGCGCTTGCCGCGGGCTATCCGACCAAGCCCGTCACCATCTACGTGGGCTTTGCCGCGGGCGGCCCCACCGATGTGGTGGCGCGAATCGTGGCCGACAAGCTGGGCCAGAAACTCGGCCAGAGCTTCATCATCGAGAACCGCGCGGGCGCCAGCGGCGCGGTGGCCGCGGCGCTGGTCAAGAAGGCGCCGGCCGACGGCTACACCTTGATGATTGGCAGCAGCAGCACGCTGGCCATCCTGCCCCATGTGCAAAAGGGCTTGCAGTACGACGCGATCAAGGACTTCACGCCGATAGGGCTGGTCGCAAGCTATCCCTACTATCTGGTTGTTCCCGCAAGCTCGAACTTCAAGAAATACGATGACCTCGTGGCCTACGGCCGGGAAAAGGACAAGAGCCTGAGCTATGCCTCGGCGGGCAATGGCGCCGTCAACCACCTCGCGGGCGAGTGGTTCAAGAGCGAGACGCGCATCAATGCGCTGCATGTGCCCTACAAGGGCGACTCGGCGGCGGTGAGCGACCTGATCGCGGGCCGGGTCGATTTCGCGTTTCTTGCCGGCGTGGTGGCGATTCCCCAGGACGCGGCCGGCAAGATGCGCATTCTCGCCTCGGCCGGCTCGTCACCCGACAAGAGCCTCAAGGGCACGCTGGTGATAGGCCAGGACAAGCTGCCCGGCTTCTCGGCCGAGCCCTGGAACGGGCTCATGGGACCGGCCGGCATCGCGCCCGACATCGTGGCGAAACTCAATACCGCGCTCAACGAAATCATGAACGCGCCCGACGTCAAGGCCAGGCTGCTGACACTGGACCAGTACCCATTCACGCGCACGCCCGAGCAGTTCAAGGAGCACATCCAGAAGCAGTCCGCGAACTGGGCCGGGATCATCAAGAGCGCCAACATCGTTCTCGAATAACGCCATGAAATACTCCCAATTCATCGCCGGCGAATTCACCGCCGGCAGCGCCACGCAGCGCATCGAGCTGCTCTCGCCTTCTACCGGCGCATCCCTGGGCGACTACGCCATGGCGTCCGGCGACGATGTGCAGCGCGCGATTGCCGCCGCCAGGACGGCTTTCGCGCTCTGGAAAAACAGCGGTGCCCTGCAGCGCTCGGACCTGTTGCGGCGCATCGCCGATGAAATGCGCGCCGACCGCGACGCCATCGCGCGCCAGATCAGCGCCGAACTTGGCAAGCCCCATGCCGAGGCGCAAAAGGAAGTCGACACCGCGGCCGAAATGTTCGAATGGTCGGCCGAGGAAGCGCGGCGTCTTTACGGCCGCGTGATTCCCGCGCGCGCCCCGGGCATACGCCAGACCGCGCAGTTCGAGCCCTGCGGCGTGGTGGCGGGCTTCTCCGGCTGGAATGCGCCGGCGATCACGCCGGCGCGCAAGATCAGCGCGGCGCTGGCCGCGGGCTGCACCATCGTCATCAAGCCCTCCGAGGAAACCGCGGGCGTGGCGCTGCTGCTGGCCCGTGCCATAGCGCGCGCGGGCGCGCCGGCAGGCAGCGTGAACATGGTGTTTGGCGATCCCGCGCAGATTGCCGACCAGCTGTGCGAGTCGCCCGACATCGCGATGATCACCTTCACCGGTGGAACCGAAGTCGGCCGCGAGCTTGGCGCCAAGGCCGCCAGGGCGATGAAGCGCGCCACGCTGGAGCTCGGCGGCCATGCGCCGGTGATCGTCTGGAACGATGTGGATATCGAGCAGGTCGCGGCCAGCTGCGTTGCCACCAAGTACCGCAACGCCGGCCAGATCTGCACTTCGCCCACGCGCTTCCTGGTGCACGAAAGCGTTTACGCCGACTTCTGCGCCAGCTTTGTCGAACACGCGCAAAAGCTGCGCCTGGGCGATCCGTTCGATGCCCAGACGCAGATGGGACCGCTCAAGAACCAGCGCCGCCGCGCCGCCATCGAGCGCCTGGTCGCCAATGCGCTTGCATCGGGCGCCCAACTGCTGACCGGCGGCAAGGCCCTGGCCGGCCCGGGCTTTTTCTACGAACCCACGGTACTGGCACTGCACGACCTGCGCGCCGAGGCCGCGCATGTCGAGCCTTTCGGCCCGGTCGCCCTGCTGATGCCGGTGAAGGACGCCGACGAGGCGCTGCGCGAAGCCAACCGCCTGCCGTTCGGCCTGGCCGCCTATGCGTTTACGCAGAACATGCAGCTGGCCCACCGCTTTGCCAACGAGATAGAGAGCGGCGTGGTCTGCATCAACGAACTGCAGGCCTCGCTGCCCGAGACGCCGTTTGGCGGCTACAAGGACAGCGGCCTGGGCTCGGAAGGCGGCATCGAAGGCCTGCGCGAATTCCTCAAGGTGAAATGCGTGCGCCAGGGAGGTCTGGCATGAGCACGACCCTGGGCTTCATAGGCGTGGGCGTGATGGGCGCGGGAATGTGCCGCAACCTGGCGCAAAAATCGGGCTGCACGGTGCTGGCCGCCGACCTGGACATGGGCAATGTGCGGGCGCTGGCCGCAGACGGCGTGGTCGCGAGCAGCATCGAGGAGATCGCGCGCCGCGCCGACATCGTGTTCCTGTCGCTGCCGGCCATTGCCCAGGTCGAGGCGGTCTGCACCGGGCCGGGTGGTCTGCTGGCCCATGCCCAGGCCTTGCACACCGTGGTCGACATGAGCACCAGCGATGTCGCGCGCACCCGCGCCCTGGCCACCCAGCTGCAGGCGCGCGGCATCGCTGGTGCTCATGT
>JBBKVU010000332.1:0-2724 GCA_037968595.1 Comamonas sp. | reverse complement strand
GCAGATGGCTTACCTGGTGATGGCTGCGTCGATGGCGGTGGGCGTGATCACCGTGCTTTTCTCGCGCGAGCCCGCGCCGCGCGCGCTGCCACGCGCGCGCAATGCGGCCGAATGGCTGCGCGGCGCGCTGGTCGAGCCGTTTGCCGATTTCATCCGCCGCTACCGCTGGCAGGCCGCGCTGATCCTGGCGCTGATTGCCGTGTACCGCATCAGCGATGTGGTGATGGGCATCATGGCCAACCCCTTCTATGTGGACATGGGCTTCACCAAGGACGAGGTCGCGGCCGTGACCAAGGTGTTTGGCGTGATCATGACGCTGGCCGGCGCGTTTCTCGGCGGCGCCATGGCCATGCGCTGGGGCGTGATGCGCGTGCTGATGCTCGGCGCCCTGCTGTCGGCCGTCACCAACTTGCTGTTCGCGCTGCTGGCCACGCGCGGCCATGACCTCACGGGCCTGGTGCTGGTGGTCTCGGCCGACAACCTGGCCGGCGGCATTGCCTCGGCGGCGTTCATTGCCTATCTTTCGGCATTGACCAATGTGCAGTATTCGGCCACCCAGTACGCGCTGTTCAGCTCGATGATGCTGCTGGCGCCCAAGTGGATCGCGGGCTTTTCCGGCGTGTTTGTCGATGCCCATGGCTATGCGACGTTCTTCACCGCGACGGCGCTGCTGGGCCTGCCCGTGCTGCTGCTGGTCTGGGCCGCTGCGCGCGTGCCGCTGCAAAGACAGGATTGACAGCCGCCGCGGCAAGCGCCAGATTTACCCCATCTTTACGCAGGCGACAAGCCGCTGTGACAGCCTGGCGCCACCATTGCAGGCATGGCCCTGCCCTCCTACTCCCCCACTTCGACGGATCCCATGAGCGTTCACCACCTGCTGATGATTGAAGACGACGCCCGCCTCGCGCAGATGGTCGGCGAGTACCTGGGCCAGAACGGCCTGAAACTCAACCACTGCGGCGATGGCTTGAGCGGCTTGGCCGCGCTGCAGGTCACTGACCCGCAGGCCCTGCCCGATCTGGTGATCCTCGACCTGATGCTGCCCGACATCGACGGCCTTGAAGTCTGTCGCCGCATCCGCGCCCTGCCCGGTCCCGCGGCGCAGACGCCGGTGCTGATGCTCACCGCCAAGGGCGATCCCATGGACCGCGTGATCGGCCTGGAAATCGGCGCCGACGACTACCTGCCCAAGCCCTTCGAGCCGCGCGAGCTGCTGGCGCGCATCCGCGCCATCCTGCGCCGCCAGGGCCATGGCGCGGTGGAAGCGCCGAGCCAGACGCTGCGCTTCGGCACGCTGGAGATCGACCGCGACGCGCGCACCGTGACCGTTGGCGGCCAGGCCTGCGAGCTGACCTCCTACCAGTTCGACCTGCTGGTCGCGCTCGCCGAGCGCGCCGGCCGGGTGCTCTCGCGCGAGCAGATCATGGAAGCCGTGCGCGGGCGCGAACTCGAAGCCTTCGACCGCTCGATCGACGTGCACATGGGCCGCATCCGCGCGGCCATTGAAGTCGATCCCAAGGCCCCGAAACGCATTCTGACGGTGCGTGGCGTGGGCTATGTGTTTGCCAAGCAGCAGGACTGAGGCCATGTCGCTGCTGCGCCTTTTCTCCCGCCGCCTGTATCTGCGCATCTGGCTGGCCGTGGTCGGTGGCGTGGCGGTGCTGACCCTGCTGGTCGCCTGGGCCTGGCAGACCGCGGCGGAATTCAATGCCCAGCAGAACAGCGCCAGCGCCGCGCCGGCGCGCGAAATCGTGCTGCGCGACGGCAACGGTCAGGTGCTGGCCCAGGGCCTGGGCATACGCCGGCCGGGCGACCCGTCCGAGGGCCTGCGCTTCGATATCGCCGGCGCCGACGGCCAGAATTTCAGCCTGCAGATGGCACCGCGCACCCAGCGCGGCGAGCGCCCGCCGCCGCATGGCGCGGCCGCGTTCTGGCTGCGACCGTTTGGTTTCCTGTGGATGCTGGCCCTGGTCGGCATCGCCGTGGCGCTGGGCGTTTTCCCCATCATCCGCCGGCTGCTCAAGCGCCTGGAGAACCTGCAGCGCAGCGTGCAGCGCTTTGGCGAAGGCGATCTGGCGACGCGCGTGCCGGTGCAGGGCAATGACGAGCTGGCCGACCTGTCGCGCCAGTTCAACGCTTCGGCCGAGCGCATCGAGGCGCTGATGGCTTCGCAGAAATCGCTGCTGGCAAATGCCTCGCACGAGCTGCGCTCGCCGCTGACGCGCATCCGCATGGGCATGGAGCTGATGTCGGGCGACCAGCCTTCGCCGGCGTCGCGCGCCGAGATCCTGCGCAACGTCAACGAGCTCGACCAGCTGGTCGATGAGATTTTGCTCGCCAGCCGCCTCGACTCGCGCGAGGTCGACGTGGGCACCGAGGAATCGGTAGACCTGATAGGCCTGTGCGCCGAGGAATGCGCGCGCGTCGACGCCGAACTGCAGCTGCGCGATCTGGCGGCACTGGAAGTGCCGGGCGTCGCCAAGCTGCTGCGCCGCGCGGTGCGCAACCTGCTGGAGAACGCGCGCCGCTACAGCCACGGCGACATCACGCTGGAGCTGGCGTGCATCGACGGCCAGGCCGAAATCCGCGTCGACGACCGCGGCCCGGGCGTTCCGGCCGACCAGCGCGAGCGCATTTTCGAGAAGTTCTACCGCCTGCCCGGCGCCAGCGAACGCTCGGGCGGCGTCGGCCTGGGCCTGGCCCTGGTGCGCTCGATTGCTGAGC
>JBBKVU010000331.1:0-3981 GCA_037968595.1 Comamonas sp. | reverse complement strand
CATGTACACGCGCTACTGCGAGAGCGTGGGCTGGAAGGTCGAAGTCATGAGCGCCAACGAGAACGAGGTCGGCGGCTACAAGGAAATCGTGCTGCATGTCTCGGGCGACCAGGTCTACGGCAAGCTGCGCTTCGAGTCCGGCGGACACCGCGTGCAGCGCGTGCCGGCGACCGAAACCCAGGGCCGCATCCACACCAGCGCCTGCACCGTGGCCGTGATGCCCGAGCCCGACGAAGCCCAGGCCATCACGCTGAACCCGGCCGACCTGCGCATCGACACTTTCCGCGCCAGCGGCGCCGGCGGCCAGCACATCAACAAGACCGATTCCGCGGTGCGCGTGGTCCACCTGCCCACGGGCATCGTCGCCGAATGCCAGGACGGCCGCAGCCAGCACGCCAACAAGGCCAAGGCATTGCAGGTGCTGCAGGCACGCATCCAGGAAAAGGAACGCAGCGAACGCGCGGCCAAGGAGGCCGCGCAGCGCAAGGGGCTGATCGGCAGCGGCGACCGCTCCGACCGCATCCGCACCTACAACTTCCCCCAGGGCCGCTTCACCGACCACCGCATCAATCTCACGCTGTACAAGCTGCTGTACATCATGGAAGGCGACATGACCGACGTGCTGCAGGCCTTGCAGCATGCGCGCGAAGCCGAGCAGCTGGCAGAACTCGAAGTCAACGGCTGAGCATGACGCTGCAGCAAGCCCTCTTCCAGGCCCAGCAGGCGGGTCTGTCGCGCATAGACGCGCAACTGCTGCTGCTGCATAGCGTAGGCCGGCCCAATGCCGGCCGCGCCTGGCTGCTGACGCACGACACCGAGGCGCTCACGCCCGCGCAGCAGCAGACCTTCGACGACCTCTGCGCGCGCCGCCTCGCGGGTGAGCCCGTGGCCTATCTCACGGGCCGCAAGGAGTTCTACGGTCTGGCGCTGGAGGTCGACGCACGCGTGCTCGATCCGCGCCCCGACACCGAAACCCTGGTCGATTGGGCGCTGGAAGTTCTGGCCGACTGGAATGCGCCGCGCATTGTCGATCTGGGCACGGGCAGCGGCGCCATTGCGCTGGCGCTACAGCAGCAGCGGCCCGACGCCGACGTCTGGGCCGTGGATGCCAGCGCCGACGCGCTGGCGGTGGCCCGCGCCAATGCGCAGCGCCTGGCTTTGAACCTGCAGTTCGCCCTGGGCTCGTGGCTGCAGGCGCTCGCGCCCGGCCAGCAGTTCGACGCCATCGTCAGCAACCCGCCCTATATTCGCGCCGATGACCCGCATCTGGCGGCGCTGACCCACGAGCCACTGTCGGCGCTGGCCAGCGGCGCCGACGGCCTGGCCGACATCCGTGCGATCATCGAGCAATCGCCCGCCCATCTTGCGCCCGGAGGCTGGCTGCTGATCGAGCACGGCTGGGACCAGGCGCCGGCGGTGCAGCAACTGCTGCGCGACGCGGGCTTTGCCGCGGTGCAAAGCCGCAACGATCTGGCCGGCATTGCCCGTTGCTCTGGCGGGTGCATGACGGATTTGGACAGACAGTGAAATAATCACGGGTGTACCCATGCCGCACGCGCGGCCGCCCCCTTTTGGAGCCAACCATGAGCAATACCCACCAACGCATCGACGACCTCGTCAAGAACAACGAAATCCTGCTGTTCATGAAGGGCAACGCGAATTTTCCGCAGTGCGGCTTTTCCGGCCGCGCACTGCAAATCCTCAAGGCCTGCGGTGTCGACACCAAGACCATTGCCACGGTGAACGTACTGGAAGACCAGGAAATCCGCCAGAGCATCAAGGAATACAGCCAGTGGCCGACCATTCCCCAGCTCTACGTCAAGGGCGAGTTCATTGGCGGCTCGGACATCATGATGGAGATGTACGAATCGGGCGAACTCCAGCAGCTGCTGGACAACAAGGCCTGAGCCTGAGCTGACGCAACCAAGCCGCCTTCGGGCGGCTTTTTGCCGCCAGGCGCCTGCGCCGGCACGCCTCGCGCGGCACGGGCAGCGCCAGGAGATCTTCGGTGTGTACGGCCGCCTCCCTCAAGGAGTTGGCATCTTTTATGATGCAATGCCGGCCATGGCCCTGCTGCGAGGCCTTTTTCGCAGCTTTTCGTTCTTTTGCCTATGAGTCTGTCCCAAAGTCTGTTCACCATTGCCGTGCTGATTGCTGTCAGTGCCTTTTTCTCCATGGCCGAAATCTCGCTGGCCGCCTCCCGGCGTCTGCGGCTGCGGCAGATGGCCGATGAGGGCGACGCCCGCGCCGATCGCGTGATGCGCATGCAGGATCAGCCCGGCTACTATTTCACGGTGGTACAGATTGGACAGAACGCGATTGCCATTCTTGGCGGTATCGTCGGCGAAGGCGCTTTCAGCCCCTATTTCACGCGCGCCCTCGAACTGTGGTTCTCGCCGACCACGGCCGCGACCCTGGGCTTCCTGTCGTCGTTCTTCATCATCACCTCGCTGTTCATCGTCTTTGCCGACCTGATCCCCAAGCGGCTGAGCATGGCCGAGTCGGAAACCGTGGCGCTGCGCGTGGTCGGGCCCATGCAGACCTGCATGACGCTGTTCAAGCCCATCGTCTGGCTCTACAGCCGCAGCACCGATGGCATCTTCAAGCTTTTCAAGCTGCCCACGCAGCGCGATGAGCGCATCACCTCCGACGACATCCTGGCCATGACCGAAGCCGGCGCGCGCACCGGCATGATGGGCCAGCGCGAGCAGCAGATGATTGCCAATGTGTTCGAGCTCGATTCGCGCACCGTGTCCTCGGCCATGACGCAGCGCGACCGGATTGCCTATTTCCTGCGCGACGACTCCGAGGAGGTGGTGCGGCTGCGCATTGCGGCCGAGCCGTTCTCGACCTATCCGGTCTGCGAAGGCGACATTGACCATGTGGTCGGCTATGTCGACGCCAAGGACCTGTTCCAGCGCGCGCTGACCAACCAGCCGATCTCGCTGCGCGACGACACCCTGGTGCACAAGGCGCTGGTCGTTCCCGACCGGCTCACGCTGACCGAAGTGCTGGACCAGTTCCGCCAGGTGCACGAAGACTTCGCCATCATCCTCAACGAGTACAGCCTGGTGGTGGGCGTGGTCACCCTCAACGACGTGATGAGCACGGTCATGGGCGACATGGTCGACATGGACGACGAGGAGCAGATCGTGCGCCGCGACGCCAATTCCTGGCTGATCGACGGCGTGACTCCGGTCGAAGACGTGTTGCGCGCGCTGTCGCTGGACTCGCTGCCGCATGAGCAGGAGTACGAGACCCTGGGCGGCTTCCTGATGGTGATGCTGCGCCGCGTGCCGCGCCGCACCGACAGCGTGAACTGGGGCGGCTACAAGTTCGAGGTGCTGGACGTGGACAGCTACCGCATCGACCAGGTGATGGTGTCGCGGCTGGATGCCGAGACGCCGGCCCCGGCCGCAGCGGCCACCTCGGCCTGATCAGGCCTGGCTCGCGGGGTCGAACAGCCACTTGCGCTGCGCCCCGAACACCGCGTTCGGATAAGGCGGCTTGCCGCGGCTGCCGTTGTAGCGGCCCAGCGCCATGAACATGTCGCCGCGTTCGCGGTCGAGGTAATGGCGCAGGATCACGCAGCCAAAGCGCAGATTGGTCTGCATGTGGAACAGATTGCTGGCGTCGCCGTCGCCGATCACGCGCATCCAGAACGGCATGATCTGCATGTAGCCGCGCGCTCCCACGCTGGAAATCGCGAACTTGCGAAACGCGCTTTCCACTTCAATCAGGCCCAGCACCAGGCTCACATCAAGGCCGGCACGGCGCGCCTCGTACCAGACGGTCTGCAGGAATTCACGGCGCGCCTGCGCATCGGCCTTGCGCCGGTAGAGCCGGTCGCTCATCGCGGCCAGCCAGCGCAGGTACGACAGCTTGGCTTCGGTGGAGGCAAAGGCAAGCTCGGGCGGGCCCGCGCTGGCGACGGCCGCGCGCAGCGCGGTACGCACCGAGTCGGCCAGCGGCTCCTCGAGC
>JBBKVU010000330.1:0-2713 GCA_037968595.1 Comamonas sp. | reverse complement strand
CGAGGCCAGTGCGCCGGTGATCGCTTCGGCTACGCGCGCGCGGATTCCTTCCGGGTCTGCGTCGATGGAGTAGGGCTGCCCCTGGCCCGCAAGCTGGGTTGCATGCTCCTGCGCCGGGGACGCTGACACACCTCCAGCAGGCGCAAGAGCCCGCATTGCGCGGTAGATCACCGTCAGGTTGTTTCCGCCTGTGCGGGCCATGTATTCGCGCGCAGCCTTTGCCCCTGCATCGATCATCTGCTTGGTCACAGGTTCATCAATTAGGGCCTCCGTGGGTGCTGGCACTGCCGCGGCCTGCGCCGGGGCGGCGGCAAGCGCGTAGAGCGGCTGAGTGAACTTGCCGGCCGGGGTCTTGCGGGCAGGCAGGTAGCGACCGGCTTCGGCGTTCTCGGCACCTTCGAGGTCAATGTGCTTTTCCAGTTGCTCAGGGCTGACGTACAGCACTGGCACCGCGGCGGAGGGCGCTGCTGCAGCGTAATAGCGCTGGCAGTATTCGATCAGGGATTCCATGGCCCAAAGGGCGTAAGCGCCTGGGCTCATGTCGTCCTCGAAGTCGCTGAAGCCATATTCGCGCAGCAGGTCGCGCGCCTTCATGGTCGGCGGCATGGCGACTTGGCCAAGGCTGGTTTCCTGGCCATCCTTGATGCCGACAAGCTCGACAGCAGGTAGCGGTGCTGCAGTGCGCGCCGACTGGGCCTCGACCTCTTGCAGGCGCACCAGCTCGCGATACCAGGGGAGGCGGTCGGCCAGTTCCTTGGGGATGTCGGGGCGCTGGGTGAAGATGCGCAGGCGCGCGACGACGTTGTCGTGGTTGCTGCGCCAGTGCTTTGCCTCGGACTGGGCGGCCGACTGCTTGGCGTCCGACTCCTTGCCCAACGTAATGGCCCGGTCGGTGATCATCCGCTGAGCTTCTAAGCTGCCGCGCAATTGCTGGTTCTCGGCGTCCTGGCGGCGGAGCT
This sequence comes from Comamonas sp., assembly GCA_037968595.1. Taxonomy (GTDB): domain Bacteria; phylum Pseudomonadota; class Gammaproteobacteria; order Burkholderiales; family Burkholderiaceae_C; genus Comamonas. Next base: position 1,754 of record JBBKVU010000330.1, on the reverse strand, counting down.
CTGCGGCGGCATCGCGCTCCAGTTGGCATACCTGTGGGTTGCCGCCCAGGGCAGCGTCGAGGTCAGCGTTGTCGTCCAGGGCCTGGGCCAGGCTCAGCGCCTCGGGCTGCAGCCTTGGCGCTGGCTGCGAGCCGGCATCATCTATTCCCCGCAAATCTGCGGAGATTGGCGCCGTAATCTCCGCATGCGCGGTGGGTTGTGTCTTGTGGGTCATGGATTTATCCCTGTTTATTCAATTCGGATAATTTGGTTGGCTGGCGCTGGCCGGCCCTAAATGCAAACAGCCCGCGCGGTGGCGGGCTGCGATCAGCGCATGTGGAGTGCGCGGCGGAATTTGTCGACCACGCCCTGCTGCGATTCGTATAGGGCACGCAGCGCTTCTCGCTCGCCCAGGGAGCCGACGGGTGGTGTGATGCGGATGCTTTTGGTGGCGCGGCCGGTGTCGCGGGTGATCTGGGCGTGCTCATTGCGGGCAAACCGGACGGTTGCTGGCGCTGTGAAGGCGTTGAGGGGCTTGGTCACGGTGCTGCCTTCGACGCTTCGGCGCGCGCAGCCTCTTCCTTGCGCATGTCGGTGCTCAGGCCTTCAGCCGTATAGGCCAGGCCGCGCGCTTGATGCAGGGCGGTCTCCAGGATGGCTTCGGCCGCGCGCTTGAGGTCACGCACTGCGTGGCGCTCTGGGTGTTCCATCCCCAGGCCTTCGCCCATCGCGCGCACCGCGGCGATCGCATGCACAGCTTTGTCAGCCAGGCTCTGGTGCGTCATGGCGCGGCTCCGGGTGATGCGCGGGCTGCGAGTTCCTTGCCTTGGAGCCAGTGGGTGCCGAGCGCAGCCTCGATCGCCTTCAGTGCCTTGTCTGCGGCCAGGATGCCGTGCATGCGGTTGTCCAGGGCGAAGTAATAGTCGCGGATGGCTTGCCGCACCGGTTCGATGGCGTCCTCCTGCGCTGGTGTGGTTGCTTGCAAGCGGGCGATGGCTTCGCCCACGGCCCTGCGGTCTTCCCAAGTAAGCGTCGTGTGCCGGCATGCCGCGATAAGTCGCTTGGTCAGGTCGTCACCGGGTTGCTCGATCAGTTCCAGCGCCAGTGCGGCAGCTAAGTGCTCGTCATGGGCGGCCAGGGCCTCGGGCTCGCCAGACCAGTCTTCATCGCAGCGGGTGTGGCAATCCTTGATGTCCTTGGCGGCTGTGCGCAGCAGGCGCACTGCCTGGGCGATGGGTGTGGATGTCGTGGTCATGCTCGGTCTTGCCTTCAATGCGTTGTGGTGGCTGCTTCGCTCAAGTCCAGGGCCCGGAATGCTTCCAGCATGATCTGCAGCACCTGCGCGGCACGGTCCTGGCCGAAATCCGCGGCCATGGAGCCCATGCAGGACTGCAGGAAGCCGCAATAGAACTGGGTCAGCTGCTCGGGCGTGGCGTTGAGGGTGTTGCAGGCTTCGCGGATGGCGGGCATGCACAGGCGCTGGAAGATCTGCGCGCCGGCTTCAATGGGCGTTCCCTCGATGACTTCATAGGTTTTGGGTTTCGTGCTCATGCTGCTGGGTCCGTGGTTGCTGGCGCTGCTGGAGCACCAGGTGTTGCGAGCGCCGCGCGGCCTGCGGCCGTGGGTAGGTGATTGATGCCGGCCAGCATTCCCTTGCGGTGCAGGGCCTGGACGGTGCTGAGCGGGCCTGACGTGTGGATGCGGGCCAGGCCGTGATCGAGCGGTCTGCCTGCGATGGCGTTGGCCAGCATTGCGCGCTGGGGGCGGGAGAGGGT
>JBBKVU010000329.1:0-16496 GCA_037968595.1 Comamonas sp. | reverse complement strand
GCGCGCACGATGCGCTCGCTGCCCAGCCACTGCGCAATGCTGGCCGTGGGAATGCCCGCGGCGACGCTCAGATGCAAGGCCTGGGCGGTATGCGGTGCGGCGGCCGCGGCCGCCTCCTTGAAGGTCTGGGGCTTGACGGCCCAGACCACCAGCTGGGCGCGCGCCAGCGCTGCGCTGGCTTCGGCGCGGGCCGTGATGCCGAACTGCTCCTTGAGGGCAGCGCGCGCGGTTTCAAACGGCTCGACGACTTCGATCTGGTCGGCGGCAACGCCCTGGCGCAGCAGGCCGCCGATGATGGCGCTGGCCATGTTGCCGCCGCCAATGAAGGCAATGGTCGTGGACAGGGGAGAGGTGGTGCTCATGGTCTTGCGAGGTAGATAAGAGAGAGGTCAGGCGGGCAGCGATGCCTGGGCCACGGCATGTTCCCAGCGGGCCATCAGCTCCTGGGCGCGCGACTGGGGCAGGGTGGGCATGAAGCGGCGCTCGGCAACCCACAGCTCGGTCAGTTCGTCGGTGCTCTGGTAGACACCCGCCGACAGGCCGGCCAGATAGGCGGCGCCCAGGGCGGTGGTCTCAACGACCGCGGGGCGAACCACGGGAATGCCCAGCAGGTCGGCCTGGAACTGCATCAGCAGATTGTTGACGCAGGCGCCGCCGTCGACGCGCAGCTCGCTCACGGGCGCGCCGCCGCTCTCGACCGCGTCGCGGCTCATGGCCAGCAGCAGGGCCGCGCTCTGGTAGGCAATCGACTCGAGCGCGGCGCGCGCAATGTGCGCCAGCGAGCTGCCGCGCGTGAGACCGGTGATGGTGCCGCGCGCATCGGGCTTCCAGTAGGGCGCGCCCAGGCCCGTGAAGGCCGGCACCAGCATCACGCCGCCCGAATCGGGCACGCTTTCGGCCAGCGACTGCACCTGACCGCTGTGCTCTATGGCCTGCAGGCCGTCGCGCAGCCACTGCACCACGGCGCCGCCGATGAACACGCTGCCTTCAAGCGCAAACGCGCGCGTGGCGCCGGTCTGCGCGGCGCTGGTGGTGAGCAGGCCGTTGTGCGAGGTCTGGAAGTTCGCGCCGGTATGCATCAGCATGAAGCAGCCCGTGCCATAGGTGTTCTTGGCCATGCCGGGCCTTGAAGCAGGCCTGGCCGAACAGCGCGCTTTGCTGGTCGCCGGCAACGCCGCCGATTGCAATCGCCGCGCCCAGCACGTCGGTCGCGGTCTGGCCGAAGTCGCTGGACGAGGGCAGCACCTCGGGCATCAGCGACTTCGGGATGCGCAGCAGCGCCAGCAGCTCGTCGTCCCATTGGTTGCTGTGCACATTGAACAGCATGGTGCGCGACGCATTGCTGACGTCGGTCACATGGCGCTTGCCTTGCGTGAGCTGCCAGATCAGCCAGCTGTCTATCGTGCCGAAGGCGAGTTCGCCGCGCTCGGCCGCGGCGCGCGCGCCCGGCACTTCGTCGAGCAGCCACTGCAGCTTGGTGGCCGAGAAATAGGCGTCTATGCGCAGGCCGGTCTTTTGCTGGATGCTGTCGGCATGGCCGTTCTCGCGCAGCTGGGCGCAGGCGGGCTCGGCGCGGCGGTCCTGCCAGACGATGGCGTGGTGTATTGGCTGGCCGGTCTGGCGGTTCCAGACAACGGTGGTCTCGCGCTGGTTGGTGATGCCCAGTGCGCGCACCTGGCTGGCCGCAATGCCGGCCTGGGCCAGCGCGGCGCGTGCCGTGCTCAGCTGGGTGCGCCAGATTTCCAGCGGGTCGTGCTCGACCCAGCCCGGACGCGGATAGATTTGCGGCAGCTCCAGCTGCGCCTGGGCCACGATGCGGCCCTGGGCGTCAAAAAGAATGCTGCGGGAACTGGAAGTGCCTTGGTCGAGGGCAAGCAGGTAGGTCATGTCGGGAATAGGGAGTCAAACAGCGACGGTGCATTGCACGCCGGCTTCGGCGAGCAGCGGGACGATGTCCGGCGGCGGCGGGGCATCGGTGAACAGGCGGTGGATCTGGGCCAGCGTGGCCAGCTGCACCATGGCCTGGCGCTCGAACTTGCTGTGGTCGGCGGCCAGCCAGACCTCGCGCGACTGGGCAATGATGGTCTGGGCGACCTTGACTTCGCGCAGATCGAAATCGCGCAGCGAGCCGTCGGCCTCGATGGCCGAGATGCCGATCAGAGCGATGTCGACCTTGAACTGGCGGATGAAATCCACCGCCGCCTCGCCGACGATGCCGCGATCGCGCGAGCGCACCACGCCGCCGGCGACAATGACTTCGCAATCGGTATTGCTGCTCAGGATGGCGGCGACGTTGAGGTTGTTGGTGATCACGCGCAGGCCGCGGTGCTGCAGCAGTGCCTGGGCAATGGCTTCGGTGGTGGTGCCGATGTTGAGGATCAGCGAGCAGCCATTGGGCACGGCCTGGGCGACGGCGCGCGCGATGCGTGCCTTGCCGTCGGCGTGCAGGCCCTGGCGCTGGGGGTGGGCCAGGTTCTCGACCGTGGCGCTGGGCACGCGCACGCCGCCGTGAAAGCGCACCAGCAGGCCGGCGTCGGCAAGCTTTTGCACATCGCGGCGCACGGTCTGCAGGGTGACGCCGAGTTCGATGGCCAACTGCTCCACCGTGGCGGATTGCTGCTGGCGCACGGCGTCAAGCAACTGGAGTTGGCGGGGGTTGGAATGGTTCACGCTTCTTCCTGGTGCGAATTTGGCTGTAGGTAAAAAACTAATTTCGAATCAAAACGCGCTCATGTGAACATGTTATTCACAAAAACGAAACAAAAAGAGCGAAAATTACGCCATTGATTGTGACGCACATTGTTCCCGCTGCTGTTTTGCCCTTGACGGGCCCGCGGCGCCCACGGTTTGCGCCGCCCGATTTTCACCCAACACGCTGGTAAGCCCGCCTATGACAACTACTTCGCTTCCCCTGGACACGGACCGCGCCGCCTTGCTGGCGCGGCTGGCCGAGCCTTGCGTCTACGACCTGGCCATCATCGGCGGTGGCGCCACGGGCCTGGGCGTGGCACTGGATGCGGTGGCGCGGGGCTTCAAGGTGCTGCTGCTCGAATCGCATGATTTTGCCAAAGGTACGTCATCGCGCGCCACCAAGCTGGTGCACGGCGGCGTGCGCTATCTGGCGCAGGGCAATATCGCGCTGGTGCGCGAAGCCCTGCACGAGCGCACGACCTTGCTGCGCAACGCCCCCCATCTAGCGCAGCGCCTGGCCTTTGTCATGCCCTCGTACCGCCTGCTCGACACGCCTTTCTATGGCGCGGGCCTGAAGATGTATGACGCGCTGGCCGGCAAGGCCGGCCTGGGCGCGACCGAGTTCCTGAGTCGCGACAAGACCGTTTCGCTGCTGCCCACGGCACGTACCCAGGGCCTCAAGGGCGGCGTCAAGTACTGGGACGGCCAGTTCGACGATGCGCGCCTGGCGCTCGCATTGGCGCGTACTGCCGCGGCCAAGGGCGCGCTGCTGGTCAATTACTGCCCCGCCAAGGAGTTGCTGCACGAAGACGGCAAGGTCACGGGCGTGGTCTGCGAAGACGCTGAAACCGGCACGGTCTACCGCGTGCGTGCCAAGTGTGTGGTGAATGCAACAGGCCCCTGGGTCGATCTGTTCCGCCAGCTTGACGGCAAGGCGCTGGGCCGCGAAGTCAAGCCCATGGTTGCGCCCAGCCAGGGCGTGCATGTGGTCGTAGACCGTGAGTTCCTGCCCACCGACCATGCGCTGCTGATTCCCAAGACGGCCGACGGCCGCGTGCTGTTTGCCGTGCCATGGCTGGGCAAGGTGATCCTGGGCACGACCGACACGCCGCGCAACGATCTGGCGCGCGAACCGCTGCCGTTTCCCGAGGAGGTCGACTTCATCCTGTCGGAAGCCGGCAAGTACCTGGTGCGCCAGCCCACGCGCAACGATGTGCGCAGCGTCTGGGTCGGCCTGCGTCCGCTGGTCAAGCCCCAGGACGACGATGGCGAGAACACCAAGAAGATCAGCCGCGAGCACACGGTGATGAGCAGCCGCTCGGGCCTGGTCACCGTGACCGGCGGCAAGTGGACCACCTACCGCGCAATGGCCGAGGACGTGCTGCGCGAGTGCTTTGCCACCGGACAGCTGCCCGAGCGCGCGGGCGGCGTGACGGTGAATCTGCCGTTGGTCGGCGCACCGGCCCCCGGTGAAGCGCTCAAGGGCATGAACATGCCCCAGGGCCTGCACTCCTATGGAACGGAGGCCGCGGCCGTGGCCGCCTTGCCCGGCGCCGATGTCTGGCTGGTCGACGGCTTGAGCGAAGCCATGGTGCGCTTTGCGGTGCGCCATGAATATGCGCGCAGCGTCGAGGACGTTCTTGCGCGCCGCAGCCGCCTGCTGTTCCTCGATGCCCAGCGCGCGGCGGCAATCGCGCCACGCGTCGCGGCCTTGATCGAGGAAGAGCTGGGGCGCGACGCGGGATTGAGCGCCTTCCAGTCGCTGGCGCACCAGTATTTGCCACGCGGTCAGTGATGTCAAAAATGAGAGCGCCCGGATTCGGTCGAACACGGGTGCTCACTTTATGAAATCGGCCAGCGAGGCTGCATAAGCCTTGCAAGCTATTGATTTCATAGCGTTTTCGCAGTCCGCGAAGGTCGGTGCCGGCCTTTGTTGCAATTGCGCCGCAGATGGACCTGCCGACCTGCAATCCAGGGCCGGCAAAATGGCCTAAGCGGTTGACGTGCAAAGGAATTTCTGCGAGAATCGAATGCTTCACGTTTAATGCGTGAGGTTTCTGCCCAGCGGGAAGCGTTGCAAAATGGTTTGCGACGTGGACGACGGGCCCAAGACTGACTGGCTGGTCGCAGCCCTTGAGAAGTACTCTGGGGCTGTCCAAGCTGGTGCAAGTTGGGAATATTGAAATGATCCAAACAGAATCTCGGTTAGAGGTTGCCGACAACACCGGCGCTAAGTCCGTCCTGTGCATCAAGGTGCTGGGTGGTTCGAAGCGTCGCTATGCAAGTGTTGGCGACATCATCAAGGTGAGCGTTAAAGAAGCTGCTCCACGTGGCCGCGTCAAAAAAGGCGAGGTTTACAGTGCAGTGGTCGTGCGCACGGCGAAGGGTATTCGCCGCGCTGACGGTTCGCTCGTTAAATTTGACGGCAATGCAGCAGTTCTGCTCAACGCCAAGCTTGAGCCCATCGGCACTCGCATCTTCGGACCCGTGACGCGTGAATTGCGTACCGAAAAGTTCATGAAGATCGTGTCCCTGGCACCTGAAGTTCTCTAAAGGAAAGTGCAATGAACAAGATTCGCAAGGGCGACCAAGTCATCGTGCTGACTGGCCGTGACAAGGGCAAGCAAGGCGTCGTGGCGCTGCGCAAGGACGATTCTTACGTGTTGATCGATGGCATCAACCTCGTGAAGAAGCACGTCAAGCCAAACCCCATGAAGGGCACCACCGGCGGTATCGTGGAAAAGGCTATGCCCATCCACCAATCCAACGTGGCTATTTTCAATGCAGCTACTGGCAAGGCCGACCGCGTGGGCATCAAGCTCAGCGCAGACGGCAAGCGCGTTCGCGTTTACAAGTCCAGCGGCGCTGAAATCAAGGCGGCCTAAGGGGTAAAACATGGCACGACTGCAAAAACTCTATCGCGAAAAAATCGCGGCTGAACTCAAAGAGAAGTTTGGCTACACCTCCACTATGGAAGTGCCCCGTCTGACCAAGATCACCCTGAACATGGGTGTGAGCGAAGCCGTGGCCGACAAGAAGGTGATGGACAACGCTGTGGCTGACCTGACCAAGATCGCTGGTCAAAAGCCCGTGGTGACCAAGGCCAAGAAGGCTATCGCCGGTTTCAAGATCCGTGAAGGCCAGGCAATTGGCTGCATGGTGACCCTGCGTGGCGTTCAGATGTACGAATTCCTCGACCGTTTCGTCACCGTGGCTCTGCCCCGCGTGCGTGACTTCCGTGGTATCTCGGGCCGTTCGTTCGATGGTCGCGGCAACTACAACGTTGGCGTCAAAGAACAGATCATCTTCCCTGAAATTGAGTACGACAAGGTCGACGCACTGCGCGGTCTCAATATCAGCATCACCACGACTGCGAAGAACGACGAAGAGTGCAAGGCACTGCTCGCCGCTTTCCGCTTCCCGTTCAAGAACTGAGGCAAGCGTATGGCAAAAGTAGCATTGATCCAGCGCGAACTGAAGCGCGAAAAGCTGGCAGCCAAGTACGCTGCTAAGTACACCGAGCTGAAGGCCATCGCCGGCGACGCAAAGCGTAGCGACGAAGAGCGTGATGCAGCCCGCCTGGGCCTGCAGAAGCTCCCACGCAACGCAAACCCTACACGTCAACGTAACCGCTGCGCAATCACCGGTCGCCCACGTGGCACGTTCCGCCAATTTGGTCTGGCACGCGCAAAGATCCGTGAACTGGCTTTCGCAGGCGACATCCCCGGTGTCACCAAGGCCAGCTGGTAAGCAAGCAGGAGAGATTAAACATGAGCATGAGTGATCCCATCGCTGACTTGCTGACCCGCATCCGCAATGCACAAATGGTCGCCAAGACCACCGTGACGGCACCTTCTTCCAAAGTGAAGATCGCTATCGCACAGGTGCTGAAAGATGAAGGCTATATCGACGGTTTCCAAGTGAAAACCGAAGACGGCAAGGCTGAACTCGAAATCACCCTGAAGTACTACGCGGGTCGCCCCGTGATCGAGCGCATCGAGCGCGTGAGCCGTCCCGGCCTGCGCGTGTACAAGGGCCGTGATGCAATTCCACAAGTCATGAATGGCTTGGGCGTGGCAATCGTTACCACACCCCAGGGCGTGATGACCGATCGTAAAGCGCGTGCTACCGGTGTCGGTGGCGAAGTGCTTTGCTATGTGGCCTAACGTGACATTGAAGGAGAAATACTGAAATGTCTCGCGTAGCAAAAATGCCTGTGACCATCCCCGCTGGCGTGGATGTGTCCATCAATGACGCACAAATCAGTGTCAAGGGCACTGGCGGCACTCTGTCGCTGGCCCAAAACGCACTGGTGACTGTGACCAATGCCGACGGCAAGCTCTCTTTCGAGCCCGCCAACGACTCCCGTGAAGCCAACGCCATGAGTGGTACCCAGCGTCAGCTGGTGAACAACATGGTTACCGGCGTGACCAAGGGTTTCGAGAAGAAGCTGACGCTGGTTGGCGTGGGCTTCAAGGCCGCTGCCTCGGGTTCCAAGCTGAACCTGGCCATCGGTTTCTCGCACCCCGTGAACTTCGAAATGCCCGCTGGCATTACGGTGGCTACCCCGATCCCGACCGAAATCGTGATCAAGGGCGCTGACCGTCAGGTCGTGGGCCAACTGGCCGCTGAGATCCGTGCTGTTCGTCCTCCCGAGCCCTACAAGGGCAAGGGTATCCGCTATGCGGACGAAAAGATCACGATCAAAGAGACCAAGAAGAAATAAGGAGCTGCAATATGTTGACCAAGAAAGAGCAGCGTCTCCGTCGTGCACGTCAGACCCGCATCCGCATTGCACAGCAAGGCGTGGCGCGTTTGAGCGTGAACCGCACGAACCTCCACATCTACGCCAGCGTGATTTCTGGCGACGGCACCACGGTGCTGGCCAGTGCTTCCACTGCAGAAGCCGAAGTGCGCACGTCGCTCGGCGGCTCCGGCAAGGGTGGCAACACTGCCGCGGCATCCCTGATCGGCAAGCGCATTGCTGAAAAGGCAAAGGCTGCCGGTGTCGAGAAGGTTGCATTCGATCGCGCAGGTTTTGCCTATCACGGTCGCGTCAAGGCTTTGGCCGACGCAGCCCGTGAAGCTGGCCTGCAGTTCTAAGCGGAGCGGATAAAAATGGCTAAATTTTCCCCCAAAGTGCAAGACGAAGGTCGTGACGACGGTCTGCGCGAAAAAATGATCGCGGTCAACCGCGTCACCAAGGTTGTGAAGGGCGGTCGTATCCTCGGCTTCGCTGCACTGACCGTGGTTGGCGACGGTGACGGCCGTGTTGGCATGGGCAAGGGCAAGTCGAAAGAAGTGCCTGCTTCCGTGCAAAAGGCGATGGAAGAAGCTCGCCGCAACATGATCAAGGTGTCCCTGAAGAACGGCACGATCCATCACATGGTTAACGGTCACCACGGTGCCGCTTCCGTCATGATGGCTCCCGCTCCCAAGGGTACCGGCATCATCGCCGGCGGCCCGATGCGCGCCGTGTTTGAAGTGTTGGGTATCACGGACATCGTGGCCAAGAGCCATGGTTCCTCCAACCCTTACAACATGGTTCGCGCCACGTTAGACGCCCTGACTCGTTCCACGACCCCCTCGGAAGTGGCATCGAAGCGCGGCAAGTCGGTCGAAGACATCTTCGCCTGATTGGAGTCCACATGACGACGCAACAAACTGTCAAGATTCAACTGGTGCGCAGCCCTATCGGCACCAAGGAATCGCATCGCGCCACCGTTCGCGGCCTGGGTCTGCGCAAGCTCAATAGCATCAGCGAGCTGCAAGACACTCCCGAAGTCCGTGGCATGATCAACAAGATCAGCTATCTGGTCAAGGTCCTCTGAAAGGATTGATGATGGAACTCAATAGCATCAAGCCTGCAGACGGCTCCAAGCACGCCAAGCGCCGCGTTGGTCGCGGTATCGGTTCCGGCCTGGGCAAGACTGCCGGCCGTGGCCACAAGGGTCAAAAATCGCGTTCGGGCGGCTACCACAAGGTAGGCTTCGAAGGCGGTCAAATGCCTCTGCAACGCCGTTTGCCCAAGCGCGGTTTCAAGTCGCATCTGCTGAAGTTCAATGCAGAAGTGACTCTGACTGCTCTCGAGCAACTCGGTCTGGCCGAAGTCGATCTGGCTGCCCTCAAGCAGGCTGGCCTGGTCGGCGAAATCGCCAAAGTCGTGAAGGTCATCAAGAGCGGCGCAATCACCAAGGCTGTCAAGCTGAACGGTATTGCTGCTACAGCGGGTGCCAAGGCAGCTATTGAAGCTGCCGGTGGCAACGTGGCCTGATTAAGTTCTGAAAGAAGACATCCGTGGCTACTAGCGCAGCTCAAATTGCAAAAACCGGAAAATTCGGCGATTTGCGTCGTCGGCTGGTTTTTCTGTTGCTTGCGCTGGTCGTATACCGTATCGGGGCTCATATCCCCGTGCCGGGCATCGACCCAGCGCAGCTGCAGCAGCTGTTCAATGGCCAGCAGGGCGGCATTCTCAATCTGTTCAATATGTTCTCGGGTGGAGCGCTTTCGCGCTTCACGGTGTTCGCACTGGGGATCATGCCGTACATCTCGGCATCGATCATCATGCAACTGATGACTTATGTCGTCCCGACGTTCGAACAGCTGAAAAAAGAAGGTGAATCGGGTCGTCGCAAGATCACCCAGTACACCCGCTACGGCACTTTGGCCTTGGCAATTTTTCAGTCCCTTGGGATTGCAGTGGCTCTGGAAAGCTCGGCAGGGCTGGTGCTCAGCCCAGGTATGGGCTTCCGCCTCACGGCGGTGGTCAGCCTGACAGCTGGCACCATGTTCCTGATGTGGCTCGGTGAACAGATCACTGAACGTGGTCTGGGCAACGGTATCTCGATCCTTATCTTCGCTGGTATTGCCGCAGGCTTGCCCAGCTCGATTGGTGGATTGCTGGAACTGGTGCGCACCGGTGCGATGAGCATTCTGGCTGCGATCTTCATTGTTCTCGTGGTGGCTGGCGTGACGTATTTCGTCGTGTTTGTCGAGCGGGGGCAGCGCAAGATCCTAGTGAACTACGCACGCCGTCAAGTAGGTAACAAGGTTTATGGTGGTCAGTCCTCGCACTTGCCACTGAAGCTGAACATGGCCGGGGTCATTCCTCCCATCTTCGCTTCCTCGATCATCTTGTTGCCTGCCACGGTGGTGAACTGGTTCAGCGCGGGAGAGTCGATGCGTTGGTTGCGTGACATTGCAGGTGCCCTGACCCCAGGTCAGCCGGTCTATGTGATGTTCTATGCAGCTGCCATCATCTTCTTCTGCTTCTTCTATACGGCCCTGGTCTTCAACAGCCGGGAAACAGCCGACAATCTGAAGAAGAGCGGTGCGTTCATTCCGGGCATTCGCCCAGGTGAGCACACAGCACGCTACATCGACAAGATCCTGGTTCGCCTGACCTTGGCTGGCGCGGTTTACATCACGTTTGTCTGTCTGCTGCCCGAGTTCATGATCCTGAAGTACAACGTTCCGTTCTACTTCGGTGGTACATCACTGCTGATCATTGTGGTGGTGACCATGGACTTCATGGCACAGGTGCAGAACTACATGATGTCGCAGCAGTACGAGTCGCTCCTCAAAAAGGCGAACTTCAAGGCTACGCCGGGCACTTGAGAAAAGGTTAGGGATGCTCCAGGCGATGCCTGGAGCATCCAGCTCAGAGTTAGTAGATTTGTCCCACGTAGGGACGCCACGAGTTCCGCGCAGAATGGCCGGAACGGATGCAAAGTTTTAGGAGAATGAAATGAGAGTTTCGGCTTCGGTCAAGAAAATCTGCCGCAACTGCAAGATCATCCGCCGCAAGGGTGTGGTGCGTGTGATCTGCACAGACCAGCGCCATAAGCAGCGCCAGGGTTGATTGAAAGTATAGAGGACGCATATGGCACGTATAGCTGGCATTAATATTCCGCCGCATCAGCATGCTGAAATCGGCCTGACCGCTATTTATGGTATCGGTCGTACCCGCGCTCGCAAGATTTGCGAAGCATGCGAAATCGCATATTCCAAGAAGATCAAAGATCTGACGGATGGCGATCTCGAAAAAATCCGTGATGCGATTGCACAGTTCACCATCGAAGGTGACCTGCGTCGCGAAACAACGATGAACATCAAGCGTTTGATGGACATCGGTTGCTATCGCGGTTTCCGTCATCGCCGTGGCCTGCCCATGCGCGGCCAGCGCACTCGCACAAATGCGCGTACTCGCAAGGGTCCGCGTAAGGGTGCAGCGGCTTTGAAGAAATAAAGAGATTGAAAGATCACTATGGCTAAATCTCCCGCAAACAACGCATCGCAGCGCGTTCGCAAGAAGGTTCGCAAGAACATTTCTGACGGCATCGCTCACGTGCATGCGTCGTTCAACAACACGATCATCACCATCACTGACCGCCAGGGCAATGCATTGTCTTGGGCTTCGTCGGGTGGCCAAGGCTTCAAGGGCTCGCGCAAGTCGACGCCTTTCGCAGCTCAAGTGGCTTCCGAAGTTGCTGGTCGTGCAGCGATTGAACAAGGCATCAAGAACGTCGACGTCGAAATCAAGGGCCCCGGTCCTGGTCGCGAATCGTCGGTGCGCGCTCTGGGTGCCCTGGGCATCCGCATCACTTCCATCTCGGACGTGACGCCTGTGCCGCACAACGGCTGCCGCCCTCAAAAGCGTCGTCGTATCTAATTTTTTATAAGCCCACCGCCACCTGCATGGCTTGGCCAGGCAGGTGGCTCCCGCAATTGTTTTGCGGCAGATGACACAAGGAAGATCACGTGGCACGTTATATCGGCCCTAAGGCCAAACTTTCCCGCCGTGAAGGCACCGACCTGTTCCTGAAGAGCGCACGTCGCTCGATCGCGGACAAGTCGAAGTTTGACACCAAGCCCGGCCAGCATGGCCGCACTTCTGGCCAGCGCACTTCGGACTACGGTCTGCAACTGCGTGAAAAGCAGAAGGTCAAGCGCATGTACGGCATTCTGGAAAAGCAATTCCGCCGCTACTTCGAAGCTGCTGATGGCAAAAAGGGCAACACGGGTGCAAACCTGCTGACGCTGCTGGAAAGCCGTCTGGACAACGTCGTGTACCGCATGGGCTTCGGCTCCACGCGTGCAGAAGCCCGTCAGCTGGTGTCGCACAAGGCGATCACCGTGAACGGTAACTCGGTCAACATCGCTTCCTACCTGGTCAAGGTCGGTGACGTGGTTGCCGTGCGCGAAAAGTCCAAGAAGCAGGCTCGCATTGTCGAAGCCATGCAACTGGCTCAGCAAGTGGGCTTCCCCGCTTGGGTGGAAGTCAGCCTGGACAAGGCTGAAGGAACCTTCAAGAAGGCTCCTGACCGCGACGAATTCGGCGCTGACATCAACGAATCCCTGATCGTTGAATTGTATTCGCGTTGATTTTTCCGGCTAATTTTCGCTAAAACCGTCCCTGAACCGCGAGGCATCGCGGTTTAGGCGCTTCACCAGCCTTACCGGTGTAACGAGCCGGGGGTATTGAGAGGAAGTCTGCATGCAAACCAATTTGCTGAAACCCAAGGCAATCAATGTCGAACAACTTGGCCACAACCGTGCCAAGGTCGCACTTGAGCCGTTCGAGCGTGGTTACGGCCACACGCTGGGCAATGCCCTGCGCCGTGTTCTGCTCTCGTCCATGGTGGGTTACGCAGCGACGGAAGTCACGATTGCCGGCGTGCTCCATGAGTACTCCTCGATCGACGGCGTTCAGGAAGATGTGGTCAACATCCTGCTGAACCTCAAGGGCGTGGTGTTCAAGCTGCACAACCGCGACGAAGTCACGCTGAGCCTGCGCAAGGATGGCGAAGGCGTCGTCACTGCACGCGATATCCAGACCCCGCACGATGTTGAAATCGTCAACCCTGATCATGTGATTGCCAATCTGTCGCAAGGCGGCAAGCTGGACATGCAGATCAAGGTCGAAAAGCGCCGTGGCTATGTGCCGGGCAATGTGCGTCGCTATGGCGATGAGTCCACCAAGTCGATCGGCCGCATTGTGCTCGACGCCTCGTTCTCCCCTGTGAAGCGCGTCAGCTACACGGTGGAAAGCGCGCGTGTTGAACAGCGTACCGACCTGGACAAGCTGGTGGTCGAAATCGAAACCAACGGTGCCATCACCGCTGAAGACGCAGTGCGCGCTTCGGCCAAGATCCTGGTCGAGCAGCTGGCTGTGTTTGCACAGCTCGAAGGCGGCGATCTGGAAGGCATCACGGGCAGCGCAGCTCCGCGTAACAACGCCAGCTTCGATCCTATCCTGCTGCGTCCTGTGGACGAGCTGGAACTGACGGTGCGTTCGGCCAACTGCTTGAAGGCCGAAAACATCTACTACATCGGCGACCTGATTCAGCGCACCGAGAACGAGCTGCTCAAGACGCCTAACCTGGGTCGCAAGTCGCTCAACGAGATCAAGGAAGTTTTGGCTTCCCGCGGTCTGACGCTGGGCATGAAGCTCGAAAACTGGCCGCCAGCCGGCCTGGACAAGCGTTAAAAGAGGGGCCAAGTCGGCCCAGCAAATCGATAGATTTGCGCTTGAGGCCAGGCGCGTTGCCGCAGACAGTGCAAATCGCACGGCAAGGCAATGCAACGACGCCTCAAAGGACGAATTGGACACTCTGAGCTATAATCTGCATCCCGCCTTTTTGGTGGGAAGTGCCTCGGGCAGTACCTGATACGGCTGCCCGATTTAATTAAATATCAAGGAAAAAGCACCATGCGCCACGGTCACGGCCTCCGCAAACTCAACCGCACTTCTTCGCACCGCCTGGCGATGCTGCAGAACATGATGAATTCGCTCATCGAGCACGAAGCCATCAAGACTACCGTCCCCAAGGCCAAGGAACTGCGCCGCGTGATCGAGCCCATGATCACCCTGTCCAAGGTCGACACCGTCGCCAACCGCCGTCTGGCGTTTGACCGCCTGCGCGACCGCGACAGCGTCACCAAGCTGTTCAACGTGCTGGGTCCCCGCTTCAACACCCGTCCCGGTGGCTACACGCGTATCCTGAAGATGGGCTTCCGCGTGGGCGACAACGCCCCCATGGCCTATGTTGAATTGGTGGAACGCACCGAAGAAGTTCAAACTTCTGACGCAGCAGCCTAAATCTGCTGTACAATAACTACATACCGCGCGATGGAGCAGTCTGGTAGCTCGTTGGGCTCATAACCCAAAGGTCGGAGGTTCAAATCCTTCTCGCGCAACCAAACATTCAACGCCCACTTTTCAGTGGGCGTTTTTGTTTTTGCGCCCCGCTTTCCTGCCGGGCTGCACCGGTGTTCACCTTCTCTGCGCGCACTTCGCTGCGGCCCTCTGATTGATGACTTCTTCGTTTCCCAGCACCCTCGGCATTGATTTCGGTACCTCCAACTCGGCAATGGCGCTGCGCGTGGGTGCGAACCCGGCCCGCCTGATTCCTCTCGAAGGCGAGATGCTGGCCATGCCAACGGCCTTGTTCTTTCATGCCGAGGAACTGAGCACCCATTACGGCCGCGACGCCATGTCCCAGTACCTCGAGGGCGAGGAAGGGCGGCTGATGCGCTCGCTCAAGAGCCTGCTGGGCAGCGCGCTGCTGCAGGACAAGACCGTGGTGCACGGCAACCTGGTGAGCTACCAGGACATCATTGCGCTGTTTCTGCGCCACCTCGCGACGCGCGCCCAGAAGGAACTCGGCCAGATGCCCGAGCGCGTGGTGCTGGGCCGGCCGGTGCATTTCGTCGATGACGACCCGGAGCGCGATGCGCTGGCCGAAGGCGCGCTGCGCGAGGCCGCGCACCGCGCGGGCTTTGCGCAGGTGCAGTTCCAGCTGGAGCCGATTGCCGCGGCGCTGGACTACGAACAGCGCCTGGACCGCGAGTCGGTGGTGCTGGTGGTCGACATCGGCGGCGGCACTTCCGACTTCACCGTCGTGCGCCTGGGGCCGGACCGCATCGCGCACCCCGACCGCAGCGTCGACGTGCTTGCAACGACCGGCGTGCATATCGGCGGCACCGACTTCGACCAGCGGCTCAATCTCGAGCTGCTGCAGCCGCTGCTGGGCCTGCGCCACCATGGCAAGAGCGGGCGCGAAGTGCCCAGCCGGGTGTTCTTCGATCTCTCGACCTGGCATCTGATCCAGTGGCTCTATACCGCCAAGGCGGTGCGCGAGGCGCAGAACCTGCGCACCGACTACCAGGACGAGCGCCTGCATGCGCGGCTGATGACGGTGCTGGAAGAGCGTCTGGGGCATCGCCTGGCCAACACCATGGAGCAGGGCAAGATCGCGGTGTCGCAAAGCGGCGCGGCCCAGACCCTGGACCTGGGCTGGCTCGAGAACCAGCTGCAGGCCCAGGCCACGCCCGAGCTGCTGGACCTGCATCTGCAGCCCGCGCTGGCGCGCGTCGTCGCCTGCGCCGAGGAATGCCTGCGCCGCGCCGGCGTGCCGGCCCAGTCGCTCGATGCCATCTACCTCACGGGCGGCTCCTCGGCGCTGCGCCCGCTGCGCAGCGCGCTGCGCGCGGCCTTCCCGGACACGGCCCAGGTCGAAGGCGATCTGTTTGGCGGCGTCGCTTCGGGACTGGCCTATACCCAGGGCTGAAGGCCCGCTCCTTCTCAGGGCGCTTCTTCGCGCACCAGGCGCATGCCCACCAGCGGGTAGCGGGTCTGCGGCGTGTTCCAGTTGCGGTAGGCACAGCGGGCATACAAGCCCCATGTATGCCACGAGCCGCCACGGCGCACGCGCACGCTGCCTTCGGCCGGCCCATGCGGATCGCTGCCGGAGGAGTCGGCGTAGTAGGTCTCGGCATGCCAGTCGGCCACCCATTCCCAGGCATTGCCGAGCATGTCGTGCAGGCCGAAGGCGTTGGGCGCATGGCTGCCCACCGCTGCGGTGAACGCATGACCGTCGTTGCCCGCGAGCGCATGCTGGCGCCAGCGCGGCCAGTACGCGGCGGCGCTCTGGTCGAAGGTGTTGGCGGTGCGTGCCAGCTCTTGCGGGTCGTCGCCGTGCGGGTAGCGGCCGCGGCTGCCGGCGCGGCAGGCGTATTCCCATTGGGCTTCGGTCGGCAGGCGGTAGCGCCGGCCTTCGGTGCGGCTGAGCCATGCGGCCAGGGCCTGGGCGTCGTTCCAGGTGACGTTGACCACGGGATGGTCATCGCCTTGCGCAAAGCCGGGGTTGCGCCAGGAGTAGCGCGGATCGCGGCCCTCGAAGGCGTCGCCGCGCGCGCTGCTGTCGGGGTCGTAGGCAGCGTTGTAGCCGTAGCCACCGCTGCCGTCGGCTTCGGATTCGGGGCGGTAGCCCGAGGCTTCGATGAAGCGGCGGAACTGCCCGACGGTGACTTCGTGCCGGCCCATGTAGAAGGCGCGGCTGATGCGCACCTGGTGCACCGGGGTCTCGTCCGTCAGCTGTTCGAAGCGCCGGCGTTCAAGCAGGGGAAAGTCGCGCGCCAGCGCTTCGGGGTCTTCGTCGCTGCCCATGGCAAAACTGCCGGCGGGAATGCGCACGAAGTCCATGCCCAGCGAGTTGCGCCACACGGCAGGGGGCGTCAGTTGCGGGGCCGGTGCCAGGTCCTGCGCGGCCGCCGTGGCGGCAAGCATTGCCAGAGCGCAGGCAAGTGCGGGCGCGAAATGGGTCATGCGGCATCTCCCTGAGCGGCCACGACGGCCTGGGCAGAAGTGTAGAGGCGAGCGCGCGCCCGCGGCGGTTCAGTCTTCGTCGGCGCCTTCGCGCTTGATCTGCAGCGCGGCGTCATAAAGCGCGTTGCGCGGCGCGCCGGTGATTTCCGCGGCCAGACGCACGGCAGCCTTGGTCGGCAGCTCGGCCAGCAGCAGG
>JBBKVU010000328.1:0-8672 GCA_037968595.1 Comamonas sp. | reverse complement strand
CAGCGAGCCGCGCCGGCACGCGCCGGCTGCTGGCCGACGGCGGCGGCGAGTTCAAGCAGGTGCCGGTGTTCTGGCGCCCGGATCTCGCGGTCGGCGCGCATTTCGCCGGCCCGGCGCTGCTTGACGACGAATCCACCACGCTGCTGCTGCCTGCCGGCTATACGGCCCAGGTGGTCGCGCAGCGCTACGTAATCATTGACGAAACGGAGACCACGGCATGAGCACCGATCAAGGACTGAACAAGCTGCGCATGCAGGTGCAGTGGAGCCGCCTGCTGGCGATCGTCGAGGAACAGGCGCAGGCTTTGCTGCGCACCTCCTTCAGCACCATCGTGCGCGAATGCGGCGACCTGTCGACCGGCATCTTCGACCTCAAGGGCCGGATGATCACCCAGGCGGTCACGGGCACGCCCGGCCATGTGAACACCATGGCCGCGTCGGTCCAGCATTTCCTGCGCTACTTCCCCATAGAGACCATCGCGCCCGGCGACATCTATGTCACCAACGACCCCTGGATGGGAACCGGCCATCTCAACGACTTCGTGGTTGTCACGCCGGCCTTTCATGAGGACCGCCTGGTCGCGCTGCTGTGCTGCACCAGCCATCTGATGGACGTGGGCGGCATGGGCTACGGCCCCGACGGCCGCGACGTGTACATGGAAGGCTTCTGCATTCCGCCCGTGAAGCTGGCCGAGCGCGGCGAGATGAACCTGCTGCTGATGGACGTGATCAAGGCCAACACCCGCCTGCCGGTGGAGACAGAGGGCGACATCTACTCGCTGGTCAACAGCAACGAGATCGGCATACGCGGCCTGCGCGCCATGCTGCAGGAGTTCGCGCTGGCCGACATCACGGCGCTGGCCGATTACATCTGCGACGTGACGCGCGCCACGGCGCTGGCGCGCCTGGCCGAACTGCCGCGCGGCCAGTTCCGCTACGAAATGGAGGTCGACGGCTACCGCAAGCCGGTGCGGCTCGCGGCCTGCGTCACGGTGGAAGACGGCAGCATCAATGTCGACTTCGCGGGCTCGTCGGCGCCGTCGGAATACGGCATCAACGTGCCGCTGACCTATGCCAGCGCCTACAGCACGTTCGCGCTGATGTCGGCGCTGATGCCCGGCATTCCCAACAACTCGGGCTCGCTCGATCTGTTCACGGTGTCGGCGCCCGAGATCTGCATTCTCAACGCCCAGCGGCCCGCGCCGGTGGCCATACGCCATGTGCTGGGCCAGATGCTGCCCGACGTGGTGTTCGGCTGCCTGCGCCAGTTCGCACCCGAGAAGGTGCCGGCCGAAGGCGCGTCCTGCCTGTGGAACATCAATCTGCAAGGCATGACCCATGCCGGCAAGGTGTTTGCCACCACGGTCACGACCAACGGCGGCACGGGAGCGCGCCCGGGCAAGAACGGGCTTTCGGTCACCTCCTACCCCAGCGGCGTGCGCGGCACGCCGGTCGAAGTGCTCGAGTCGGCAATTCCCATGACGTTCTGGAAGAAGGAAATCCGCCAGGGCTCGGGCGGCGCGGGCGAGTGGCGCGGCGGCGATGGCGTCGACATGCTGATCGAGAACGTCTCGGGCAGCGCGATCACGCTGCTGGCGGCCTTCGACCGCATCGACTATCCGCCGCGCGGCATTGACGGCGGCGCGGCCGGCGCCGCCGGCTATGTCGGCCTGTCCGACGGCACTCCGCTGCTGGGCAAGGGCGCGCAGCAGATACAGCCGCGCCAGACGCTGGTGATACGCACTCCCGGCGGCGGCGGCCTGGGAACACCAGCAGCGGATTTGACCCGCGGCTGAAGCCCGGGCATGAAACATGCCTCTGTGACGAGGCATTGCAAACGCGACCGATGCATTCGGCGGGGCCGATTTCTCCCACTCCTGGACTACACGATGAAACTCTCTTCCATTCTCCGCGTCGGGGCCCTGGCCCTCGCCCCCCTGCTGTCGGTCGCGCATGCGGCGGACTTCCCGTCCAAGCCGATACGCATCATCGTGCCGTTTGCCGCGGGCGGCTCCACCGACGCGGTCGCGCGCCTGGTCGGCACCAAGCTGGCGGCAAAGCTCGGCCAGCCGGTGGTGATCGAGAACAAGCCCGGCGGCAGCGAAGTCATTGCCTCGACGTTTGTCGCGCAGTCGCCGCCCGACGGCCACATCATCTTCCTGTCGACCATGACCGGCCTGACGGTCAACCCCAGCCTCTACAGCAAGCTGGCCTATGCCCCGAAAAAGGACTTCGCGCCGCTGGTGCTGGCCGCGACCATTCCTAGCATCTTCGTGGTGCACCCCAGCGTTCCCGTGAAGACCATGGCCGAGCTGCCGGCCTACCTCAAGGCCCACCCCGCAACGGCCTATGGCTCGGGCGGCAACGGCACGCCCAACCACCTGGCCACCGAGATGTACAAGCGTGCCATCGGCGCCGAGGCGCTGCATGTGCCCTACAAGGGCGGCGCGCCCGCGCTGGCCGATCTGATGGCCGGGCAGCTGCAGCTGATGGTCGGACTGATGCCCGAGGCCCTGCCCCTGGTCAAGGCCAACAAGCTGCGTGCCATCGGCATCACCACGCTGCAGCGCTCGCCCGACTTTCCCGAGCTGCCCACGGTCGCAGAATCGGGCGTGCCGGGCTTCGAGATGATCTTCTGGTCGGCCTTCGTCGTGCCCGCGGCCACGCCGAAGAACGTCCAGGAAATCCTGCACAAGGCGCTGGACGCGACGCTGCAGGAACCCGATGTGCGCGCACAGATGAAGGCCATGGGCATAGTCCCCGGCGGCGGCAGCCAGCAGGATCTGGCCAGGCTGATCGACAGCGACACCGCCAAATGGAAAAAGGTGATTGACGCCGCGGGCATCAAGGCCGACTGATCTTCGCCGGGCGTGCGAGGCGCCCGGCTTCCCTTCGAACGCTTTCTCCGACTGCTTATGATTTCCACCACCAACCCGCATGCCAACCGCCAGCCGCGCAACATCAGCGACGCCGAATGGGAGGTGCGCGTGCAGCTTGCAGCGGCCTACCGCATGGCCGCGAAGTTCCAGCTGACCGACCTGATCTACACCCATATCTCGGTGCGCGTGCCGGGCCGGCACGACCAGTTCCTGATCAATCCCCACGGCTGGTTCTTCGACGAGATCACGGCCTCCAGCCTGGTGAAGATCGATGTCGAAGGCCGGCCGGTCGACGACCAGCGCTTCGAAGTCAACGCCGCGGGCTTCACCATCCACAGCGCGCTGCACCAGAGCCGCCAGGACGTCGAATGCGTGGTGCATCTGCACACCGGCGCGGGCATGGCCGTCGCCGCGCTGCAGTGCGGACTGCTGCCGCTCAACCAGATCAGCATGCAGTTCTACAACCGCGTGAACTACCACGACTACGAAGGCATTTCGCTGGACCTCGACGAGCGCTCGCGCATCGTCCAGTCGATGGGCGAGGCCCACTATCTGATCCTGCGCAACCATGGTCTGCTGACCACGGGCCGCTCGGTCGCCGAAGCGTTCACGCGCATGTTCTATCTGAACCGCGCCTGCGAGATCCAGCAGCAGACGCTGTCCATGGGCCAGCCCTATGTGCTGCCCTCGCCCGAAGTCTGCGAGCACGCGGCCAGGCAGCACGACGACTACGCCTATCTCGACACCGTGCACCTGGACCGCGAGTGGACCGCGCTGCTGCGGCTCATAGACCGCGACAACAGCGACTACCGCTGCTGAAGCCGCGGCGCCGCAGCATCAGGCCAGGCGCGGCTTGACCTTGCTGGCCGCGAGCCGGGCGTGGGCGCGCGCCAGTCCGATATCGTCGTGGCGCGCCAGCGCCACGCCCATGCGGCGCTTGGCAAAGCTTTCGGGCTTGCCGAACAGACGCAGATCGGTGCCGGGAACGGCCAGCGCCTGCTCCACGCCATCAAACACCATGTTCTCGCCCTCGACACCGCCATAGATCACCGCACTGGCGCCCGCATTGCGCAGCGAAGTGTCGACTGGCAGTCCCAGGATGGCACGGGCATGCAGCTCGAATTCGCTTTGCCATTGCGTGCTCAGCGTGACCAGGCCGGTGTCGTGCGGGCGCGGGCTGACTTCGCTGAACCAGACTTCATCGCCGCGCACGAACAACTCCACGCCATACAGGCCGAGTCCCGCGGGCTGGCCGTTGCTGTCCATGCCGAGGTTGTGCGTGACGGCCAGCGCGATGGCCTGGGCGCGCTCCAGCGCCGTGGCAGGCATGGGCTGGGGCTGCCAGCTTTCCACATAATCGCCGTTTTTCTGCAGATGGCCTATGGGCGCGCAGAAATGGGTATGCACCTGGCCGTCGACGCCGCGCGCGCGCACCGTCAGCAGCGTGATCTCGTACTCGAAATCAATGAAGCCCTCGACGATCACGCGGCCGTGGTTGACGCGGCCGCCGGCCATCGCGGTGTCCCAGGCCGCAGCCACGTCCTGCGGGCCGTCGATCTTGCTCTGGCCCTTGCCCGAGCTGCTCATCACCGGCTTGACGACGCAGGGATAGCCAATCGCCGCCTGGCCGTCATGGCCGTCGATCGCCGCCTGCAGCTGCGCCATCGAATCGCAGAAGCGGTAGGGGCTGGTGGGCACGCCCAGCGTTTCGGCCGCCAGGCGGCGAATGCCTTCGCGGTCCATGGTCAGGCGCGCGGCGCGCGCCGTGGGCACGACACGCACCACGCCCGCGGCTTCGAGTTCTTCCAGCATGGGCGTGGCAATCGCCTCGATTTCGGGAACCACCCAGCCCGGGCGCTCCTGCTCGATCAAGGCCTTGAGCTGGGCGGGGTCGCTCATCGCAATGGTGTGCGCGCGGTGCGCGACCTGGTGGCCGGGAGCGTTCTCGTAGCGGTCGACGGCAATCGTCTCGACGCCCAGACGCTGCAGCGCGATCAGCACCTCCTTGCCAAGCTCGCCGCTGCCCAGCAGCATGACTTTGGTGGCATGGGAAGAAAGCGGGGTTCCTAGAGTCGTCATGGCGTTCGATCCGAAAGAGAGTGAGGGAAAGGGCATTCCGACAGCGGCGGGCAATCGCGGCGCGCGTCGGAGACAACCTCGATTTTTACCCATTGGCAGCGCCATCACGCCAGCCAAAGACAACAGACCTACATGGGGGAAGCAGGCCTGCAGAGCAGCAGCCCCCCATATCTCCAACGAAAGATAGTTGGAACCTATCAGAATCATTTGACACATAGCTAATGATTGGATTTCTGGGAGCCTGTCTTGCAGCCAAGGTTGGGTCTTCAACCCGCTGGGCGTCAACGTATCCACGGCGCGTGTGGAGCGCCGCCAGGACAGGCATCTGTGTGTCCATTCCTGTTTCCAAGCGTCCGGCTGGCCCTTACAAGCCGCTGAAATCATTCATTCTTTTATTTCATCCAATCACATGCGCATACCCGCTCCCAACCAAAATACGCCATCCAACCGTCCTACAGAAAACACCCCGAACTCCCCCCAACCCGTCAATTCTGACAATGCTGTAGAAAATCAGAATACAGTCAAGGAACGAATTGAATCCATCATTTCGAAAATTGAGTCATTTCAAAACAATTTTGCAGAAATAACGAAACATATCAATGCCCTGGCGCACGGAAAAGAATCACATGAGGCCGACTTGAAATATCTGGAGCTTGAACTGCAAACCCGTTCCACAAGAATCGATACCGACGCCTGGGTGCAGAAATGCATCAACCACAAAAAAGAGGCGATGCACATTCAAACCGTCATAAACATATTTTTGCAGGAAAAACACTTTATCGTAAAGCCTCTGCAAAATGCAAAAATTGAACTGGCCGAGTTCCTCGATGAGCCAAAGAGCGCAAAGATGGATGCAATTCACGAAAGAGAAATAGAATATCTTCTCAGCATTGCAAAACAAAAAATTGCCGCCGCAGATTTTTCAATAGCAGCCGACAATGCAAATCAAGCGCAGAGGGATTTAAGCAATATCAAATATCTGCCCAATTTTCCATCAAACAACCCCGACAAATCTTCCTCAGGACACCAAGGAGCCGAACACAATTCAAACCCATCCCTTTTGCACTTCATAACAAATATGTTTGAAGAAAAAAACAAACAATCAAAACTCCACTTGAACGAAGAAGAAACAACACTTCATCAGCTGGAAAAAATCCTGCAAGATTCGAATCTCGCAGTGGAGAAAGCAAAAATGGCGTTGGATCAATGCATTTTGAACGCGGCCCTGCCCGACTCCACCGATGACGCCTTCTTGACGACCCCAGCGTCGCCAACCATGCCCGCTGATACCCAGGCAATCGACGAAGCCCAGGACTACGAACCAGTGATTGCAACTGGCATGGACGAGCATCCGGAGCTGATCTGACCTAGCCTCCCGGCGCTGGCAGGTGGCCAGGAACCGGCGCGAACGCGCCGAACTGCGGGTGCGCGCCCCGATACCCGCTACCATCGCCCGGTCCAATTTACTTTGTGGAGACTTCTCAAATGGCGATTCAAACAGTCGGGATCATCGGCGCAGGCACCATGGGCAACGGCATCGCGCAGGCCTGCGCGGTCTCGGGCATCGATGTGGTGATGGTGGACATTTCCGAGGCAGCGGTGCAAAAGGGCCTGGCCACGGTGTCCGGCAGCCTCGACCGGCTGATCAAGAAGGAAAAGATCACCGAGGCCGACAAGGCGGCAGCCCTGGCGCGCATCAAGACCTCGGTGCGCTACGAGGACCTGCAGTCCGCGCAGATCGTGATCGAAGCGGCAACCGAGAACTTCGCGCTCAAGGTCAAGATCCTGCAGCAGATCGACGCGCTGCTCGCGCCCGAAGTGATCCTGGCATCGAACACCTCGTCGATCTCGATCACCCAGCTGGCCGCCGTCACCAGCCGCGCCGACCGCTTCATCGGCATGCATTTCTTCAACCCCGTGCCGATGATGGCGCTGGTGGAAATCATCCGCGGCCTGCAGACCAGCGACGCGACGCATGACAGCGTCAAGGAGCTGTCGCTGGCCCTGGGCAAGAGCCCGATCACCGTCAAGAACGCGCCCGGCTTTGTCGTCAACCGCATTCTGGTGCCGATGATCAACGAAGCCTTCTTCGTGCTGTCCGAAGGCCTGGCCACGCCCGAAGACATCGATGCCGGCATGAAGCTCGGCTGCAACCAGCCCATTGGCCCGCTGGCCCTGGCCGACATGATCGGCCTGGACGTATGCCTGGCCGTGATGGAGGTCTACCTCGAGCAGTTCGGCGACAGCAAGTACCGTCCCTGCCAGCTGCTCAAGGAAATGGTCGCCGCCGGCCGCCTGGGCCGCAAGACCGGCCGCGGGGTCTACCAGTACTGACCCGCAGCGCCGCTGGCGCGGCGGTGCATCGTGGCGCCCCGCCGTCGGTGTAAGGAGGACAATAGCGGGCATGACCATGCCCCCTATTGCCGAAGCGCCCAGCGCCCATCCCTATGAACAGCTCACACCCGACGTGGTGCTGGACGCGCTGGCCGCTGTCGGCCTCTACGGCGATGGGCGGCTCACGGCGCTGAGCTCGTACGAGAACCGGGTCTACCAGGTGTTTCTCGAAGATGGCGAGCGCGTGGTTGCCAAGTTCTACCGTCCCGGGCGCTGGAGCACGGCGCAGATCGGCGAGGAGCATGCTTTTTCAGCCCAGCTTGAAGCCGCTGAAGTGCCGGCCGTCGGCCCGCTGACGCTGCAGGGCGCGACCTTGCACCAGCATGCGGGCTTTGCGTTCTCGGTCAGCCCCTGGCGCGGCGGACGCCGGCCCGAGCTTGACGATTTCGAAGTGCTGGAATGGATAGGCCGCTTTCTGGCACGCATCCACACCGTAGGCGCGGCCCAGCCGTTTGTCACCCGCCCCCAGCTCAACCTGCAGAGCTTTGGCCAGGATTCGCTCGACTGGCTGTTGGCGCAGCAGATGATTCCGCTTGAAGCCGAAACCGCCTGGCGCACCGCCTGCGAGCAGGCGCTGGCGCTGATTGCCGGGCGCGCGAGTTCCAGCAACGAGATGCTGCCTTTCGGCCTGGAAGACGCCAAACAGATACGCCTGCATGGCGACTGCCATCCGGGCAATATCCTCTGGACGCCGCTGGACGAAGCCCATGGCACGGGCGGCCCGCATTTTGTCGATCTCGACGACGCGCGCATGGGCCCGGCCGTGCAGGACCTGTGGATGCTGCTGTCGGGCGACCGGCGCCAGCGCACCCAGCAACTGGGCGCGCTGCTCGACGGCTATGAGCAGTTCCGCGCCTTCGACCGGCGCGAACTGGTGCTGATCGAGCCGCTGCGCACGCTGCGGCTGATCCACTACAGCGCCTGGCTGGCGCGCCGCTGGGAAGACCCGATCTTCGCGATCAACTTCCCCTGGTTCGGCAGCCCCGACTACTGGCGCGGCCAGACCGACATGCTGATCGAACAGATCGAGGCCATGCAGGAAGCGCCGCTGTCGGCCTGAAGCCGCCAAGGTCCTTCGACAAGCTCAGGACGAACGGGGACTCAGCGGCCGCAGCCGCCATAGACCTGGCACTCGGGCACGGCCCGGCCTTCGGCGTCCTGCCATTGGCGCACGGCGCCTGGCGCGGGCGCCGCCTGGGGCTGTACCGGTGCATTCGACGCAGCGCCGGCATTCGGGTCATGCAGCACCGTGGAGCGGCCCACGCCCACTCCGACCGAGGCCGGGCCCACAGGCGCCGATACGCCCACGCCGCCATAACCC